>JAFGNQ010000483.1 GCA_016926925.1 Candidatus Aminicenantota bacterium | reverse complement strand
TGGTCTTCCAGGGCCTGTCTCAGCGCGTCCGGCGGGGTGTCCGGTTTCCTGAGAAGGGTGCTGATGCGATTGACAAATGTGAGATGGTTCAATTTGACGCCGTTCAGGGCCGCCAGCAGTTCATTGGCCCGGATCGCTTCTTCGGAGAGGTTGACGGTTTTCGTAATCCCGGAATAGGTCACCGCCCCCACGATGACCGCCAGCAAAGCCACGCTGATGAAACCGGCCAGGATTTTTTTTCCGATTGTCCACTTCCGAAAATTCATTAACTCCTCCTTGAAGTGAATTTCAGCGGAGACGGTTCCTCAATGTGTTCCCCTGCTGAAAAAGACGATCGGTATGGCCGTTCCTTCATCAGGGGGGAGAACGTGACAATCTTCCCCGGAGATGCCAAGAGGGGGTTATCCGATCCTTCGGGATCTGGGCGGCGGGGCCTTCCGATCCAGTGTTCCCCTGATGACCTGGGCCAATTTATCAAGAGAAACGGGTTTCAGGATATATTCGCGGATGCCGATTTTTTTTGCGTCCTCTTCACTGATTCTCTCGCTTGATCCGGTTGTCAGGATGATCGGGAGTTCCGGTCGTATCTTCAGCATTTCTGCGGACAGGGTTGCGCCGGTCATTTTGGGCATCGTCATGTCCGTAATCACAAGGTCATACCGGCAGGGGTCTGCACGAAAAGCCTGCAAGGCGTCTTGGCCGTTGAAGCGGACGGAAACGTCGTAGCCCAGGGATGTCAAGATTTCCCGGCCCAGAGAAGCCAGGGGCTCTTCGTCTTCCACGAGCAGAATGGTCCCCTTTCCCGTGGGCCAGGGGAGGCAGTCCTTCCGATCATCTTCCTCTTCCCAGTCGATCAAGGGCAGGTGAACGGAAAAGCTGGTTCCCCGGCCCATTTCGCTTTCCACGGAAATGAACCCCCCGTGGTTCTTGACAATGCCGTACACGACGGACAGCCCCAACCCCGTTCCTTCTCCCGCCTTTCTGGTCGTAAAGAAAGGATCGAAGATCTTGTCCTTGATGGAGGGGTTGATCCCCTGCCCGTCGTCGGTGACTGTCATTTTCAGGTATGAGCCTTCCTTCCAATCCGTGTCGTAGAGTCGGCCGCCGGTGCTGACATCGCAACGCTCCAGGTGGATTTCAAGGACGCCCGTGCGTTTTTCCATGGCGTGAAGGGCATTGGTGCACAGGTTCATGATCACCTGATGGAGCTGCGTGGGGTCGGCCAGGATCCTGTCGTTAGGGTTCGTGATTTCGAGTCGTATTTCAATGGTCGACGGGAAAGACGCCCGGAGCATTTTGACGGTTTCCTTGACGAGGGGGGCGACGGTCACCGGTTTTTTTTCCAGTGACTCCTGCCGGCAGAACGTCAGGATCTGCTTGATCAGCTCTTTCGAACGATGACAGGCTGTCAGCATCTGCTCGAGATAGGGTTGAATGTGGATATCCGCCGTCTTGAATTTCGCCAGTTCCGCATAGCCCATGATGGCTCCGAGAATATTGTTGAAGTCATGGGCGATGCCGCCCGCCAGGGTGCCGACGGCCTCCATTTTCTGGGCCTGGCGGAGTTGATCTTCCAGACGAAGCGATTCCGTAACGTCCCTCTTCAGGGAGATATAGCCTGTGATCTTGCCGCTGTCGTTGAAAAGGGGATTGATGGTGACATCCTGCTGGATCAGACGGCTGTCTTTTCGCCGGTTCGTGATCTGCCCCTTCCAGGTTTTGCCGCCCTGGATCGTTTCCCGGAGTTTTTCCTGGAGCGCCGGATCGGGGTTGCCGCTCCGCAGGAAATCCCAAGCGTTGCCGATTGCCTCCTCCCGGGAGTATCCCGTTGTTTTTTCGAAGGCCCGGTTCACATACTGGATCTTGCCTTCCAGGTCGGTAATGATGATCTCGTCGGTAACCTGCTCGATAGCGATGCTCAGGCGCTTCAGCTGTTCTTCCGTCCTCATGCGGTCCGTATGATCAAGGAGGGAACCGATCACGGCAGGCCTTCCCCTGTACAGGGTTCTGGAGCTGTGAATCTCGGCGTGCCTCGTTTGCCCGCTCTTGGTCCGCATCCTTAATCTGTAGCGTTTTGAATTGATTTCACCGGATATCCTTTTTCTCAGGCTTTCCTCCACGGCAGGAAGGTCTTCGTGGTGGATGACGTCCCGGGGGGAGAGCCGGTCGATGATCTCTTCGATCCCGTAGCCCAGAATCTGGGCGAACTGTGAATTGACATACCTGAAAAGATCATCCTGAATGAGATAGATGCCCGCCATGGATTTTTCAGCCATGTCCCGGAATTTGACTTCCGACTTTCTCAGGGTTTTCTGGGCCCGCCGGTTTTCCATGATGTCCTGCGGCGTCGCGAGCACGTAAGGAGTCCGGTTTTCATTGTCGGTAACGGCATCCCAATTCCGATGGACAATCTGAGGGATGCTGTCAGGGGGGGCCATTGACGGTTCCGGTGAGTAATTGAAAATTGTCATACGCCTTTTCCTCTTCACTGAGGGACTGTATTTCCTGAATCAATGCGTGACGAAGATAAAAAACCTACCACGGGGATATGAAAAGACGGTGACGTGCTCATAAAGGTTTTATGAATAAACCGGTTCGAGACGGATCAATGAATTTTGAAAAGGAATTGCCTTTATTCATCTGTAATAGATTTTCTCCTGTTACGGAAAAACTCATTGTTGTGGAGCTTCATTGTCCGGGATCAATGAAACAGATCTAGGGTCCGGCATGATTTATCGAAAAACCGTCCTTTTGCGCCGCATGGGCATTTTTCAGCCCCGGCGCTGATCGATATAGTAGCTGCTTCCCGGTATCGTCTTGGCCTTCGATTTTACCTCCGAAGCAACGGAAACGAGATGGCCGAAGGACTCAAAAAGTCTGTGCCGGTTGCTGACGACAGCAATGGTGATCGACATGATGGGAAATCTTTCCACATGTCCTTTCCGGTTGACGCTTTCGTAATACCCCCGTTCCACGGTTTCATTGTCGTGGAATCGCTTTATCCCCTCATCGAATTTCTTTATGATTCTTCTGCAGAGTTCGTCCGTATCGCGGGGATGACACACGGCGACAAAGTCGTCTCCGCCGATATGGCCCACAAAGGCTTCGGGATCCCAACTAACCACACATTCCTTCAGAAGATCGGCCAGGAAACGGATGATGGCGTCCCCTCTTTCGAACCCATAGTGGTCATTGAATGGTTTGAAATTATCGAGATCCAGATAGAGGGTGGAAAATAACGTATTGGACTGAAGGCGGGATTCGATTTCTTCCTGGATGATATGGTTGCCCGGAAGCCCCGTCAGGGGGTTCGCCTGAATCGCGAGACTGATTTTTTGATCCGTTATCTTGGCCAGGATGTCACGGATCTGCACAAGTCCGACATAGGACCCGTTTCTGACGACGATCACGGAATCATAGATTTCCGTATCTCTTCTCTCGAGAATCCTCAGGGACGCCTCTTCAAGAGGCGTATTGAATTCAAAGACAAGCGGCTTCTTCATGACGGACCTGACCGGGCGCTTTGTGTAGACGGAAAAGCCGAACTGCTGGCCGAGTTTGAAAAACAGGTAATTCTTGTGAACGATCCCAAGAGGCAAACATCTTTCGACGACGGCCACGGAAACGAGGGAATTGTCGTTTTTAAACATTTCCAGAGCGTGAAAAACCGTTTCCTGGGGGTCAAGCGGCCGGACAGGCTGGGCCAGGGCGCCAAGGAAGTTGTGATTCTGCCGGACCCCCTTGTATTGAGACTTGTTGAAACCCTGCACGATTTTCCGGGCCTCTTCCGAGCACTCCTGAAGACTTTCATGGGGCATTGCAAGATAGTATCCCTGGGCGAAATCTATTTTCATGTCTATGACGATCCGAAGTTCCTCGGGTTTTTCGATGCCCTCGGCGATAACCCTGGCATTGACCTTGTGACAGAAGTTGACCACCGATTCCAGAAGCAGCCGTTTTAATGTCGATTTATGAATGTCGCTGACAAGAAGCCGGTCAATTTTCACGATCTGGGGTTCTACCTGGATCAGCATGTTGAGACCGGCGAATCCGCTTCCGAAATCATCAATAGCAATGACAAACCCCTGGCTGCGGTAATATTTCAGGGCCTTGGCAAAAAGGCTGTTCTCCTCGCATGATACCCGCTCCGTTACTTCTAGGATCACGTTGCTTTGCGTCCTGAAGAGTTCCCGGGCCATAGTCGCCGTGCTTGCGCTGTTGTAGTCGGGTACATCGACGACATGGGGGGACACGTTCAGAAAAATGTTCTTTTCAATGCCGAGTTCATAAGCCTTTTTCATTGCCGTATCCTGGCAGAGCCGTTCGAGTTGTGCCGTCATTTCAAAGCGTTCTGCTGCCTGGAACAATTCCTTCGGTCCCGTAAACATGGAAGACCCCGTAATACGGCTCAAAGCCTCATATCCGTATACGTCCGCCGTTTTCAGGGAGATGATCGGCTGAAAAACCGTTTTAATTCTTCTGCTCTCTATGATGTCACAGAGTTCCAGGTATTCGTTCTCAATGGATCCGGAGACGCCGGAGATCCTGTTCAGGGATCCAGCCTTGTTCGACGTTTCAAGAAAAAGCGAGAGATTTTCCATTTCCTTTCACCATCCTTCCCTGTTCTCCAGGTCGTCGATCATGCCCATTTTACTAAGGCTGTTTGACTGTTCGAGACCCTCCGGCGCGGACTGATTCCGGAAGGGCGGAAGCGGGTCCGTGCCATTTTCCCAGCCGACGTTGATGCAGGCCTGAATCAGTATCACGGAAAAATGAAAAGCATGTGACGCATTTATAAAGATTCTGTAAAGAAATGATCGAGTCTGACGCTTGTCCATCCGAAAATCTTGCCCTTTCCGGCTGTTCGGGCTGTCACCCGAAAAGAAACACGGCAGGCCGTGGACGATATGATCTTGATTCCGGCTGCTTCTCTTGGCCGTTCGACGGGGTTGCTGTCGTCGTCAGCCACGCCTATCCCGTGAAAAGCTTTTCAAAGGCGATCCTTACCACCAACATCTTTCGCCTGTCGGTCATCAATTCTCTGGGATGCGGTCACCAGAAATATTATACGTAATCAAGCCGAGGCCTTACGTTTGAGATTAATCTTTTTATTACTCCGGCAACTAAATCTATCAAAATATGATCGCGATTTTCGGGCATTATGGACATTACACAGAATTTATTTACTTACATGTATAATTGCCGGAGCAATAATGACATCCCCTCGGCGATATGGAATCCTCACTTGGGATCGATTAAGGGACCTTCGGGGTGTGTGAGATAATTACCAAGAAAATTATGTAGGGTGGGTTCAGGCGGCCTTTGTCGCTGGTTCTGAGAGGGAGATGTTCTGATCGGAGAGCATCGCTGTCGGTAGCCGGGAGTCTGTGGAGGGGGTCAGGCGGCAACTTGGGATCAGGAACACCGGACGCAAGATACGACCCTTGGAGGACATGGATTTGCACATTCTTTAAGAGCAAGCTGAATCTTACGATGTCGATTTCGGGCCTGAAAATGTGCATCTAAAGCTTGAAAACGGCTTTCTATGGGGGATATATCTTGACATATGAACATGTTATCTTAGTCCGATCCCAAATCCCCCCTTTTTCTTAAGGATTTTGCTTTCTTTATCAATTTCTGTCCAATACCCTTACCCTGAAAGTCTGGAGTGACGAACATGGCCGCCAGCCACTTCCCATGAAGTGAGAAGAAACCCTTAATGATATTATCCTCCATGAATACATAGGTATCAGAAGCTGGAATATATGTTTTCCGCATGTTATCAACTTTAGATTCCCAAAACTCCCTATCAACAAAGCTATGTGCCTCAATCGAGTCCCTTAGCCAAATATTCAAAACATCATTAATATCTGTTGATTTAAAAGCGCGAATCAGGTTTGTCCTTTTACTCATAATGGTGAGCGGACCGGCGAAACGAGTCTGCGAAGAAAACCGGAGAATTTTCATGCAGACGCAGTCGGTTATGACTGGTCGAGCGTTTTGTAAGGCGTGCTGCTGATAGCGGCACGCCGAGAAACGCGAGTCCGGACGTAGCAGGGCAACTCACCATAAGGCTGACGAACCGCCAAGCGAATCAGTCCAGCCTCAGCCGAATGACAAGGCACGCAAGAGCTAAGAATTCCTCTGCGCCTTGCCGGGGGAGCTTCAATATAACCATAGCTTAACCTTACTGCCATATTCCTGTCATATTTTTCACCTAAAAGATGTCCTAATTAAATAATTAAGAAGGAGGATATCCAACGTGGAAAAGGTGAACAAGAGATTTATCTTTGGAGTCAAGTATGTTTTTTGTATGATACTAGTTTCCATCGTGGTCATGTTTGCGTCGGTACTGGAATCAACGGCGGGCGTGACGGTTTATAAGGATGGAGACAAATACGTGGAAGTGGGGGGGCGCATACAACTGCAGTATCATAT
>JAFGNQ010000482.1 GCA_016926925.1 Candidatus Aminicenantota bacterium | reverse complement strand
TTTTGTGCCAAGGGAGAAGAAAGTTTTATCTTCATAATTTTAAACAGGTTACAAGATTCAAACATTTCAGTTTTGCCCTTATTTTATTCAATAAATTGAATCGATTCAAAAATGTGAATATATATAGCTCCATATATCGAACGGGACGACCTTTTTTAATGCAATCTAACCGGTAGACATTCAGTTTTTTGAAGAGAATACACGGGAATTTGGAGTATTCCTTGACGACTACCGACTGAGACGTGGCAGGGAAAATAATGAAGCTAATTCTTCTCGAGACGTTTTTTCCACAGAATCAGGGAAGCCTCCGCCTCCCTCCGTTCCGGACCGTCTTTATCGGGCACAGTATCGAGATACCTCTGGAGCCAAAGCACGGCCTCCTCCAACCGTCCTGCTTTCTCGAGAAGGAGGGCGTATGCATGATACAAGCCAGAGGAAGGTTCGATCTCCACCGCTGTCTTCATACTCTCCACAGCCTTTGGCATATCTCCTTGGGCTTTGTAAACATCGCTCAAATCCTTATATATCGATGCCTCACGAGGGAAATCCTGAACCAACACCGCATACTCCCGGACCGATTCTTCAACCCGGCCGGAGGCGGCCAATGTGTAGGCATGGCGCATTCTCAAGGTCTTGTTTTCAGGTTCGACTTCCAAGGCCTCTTCATAGAAACGGAGGGCTTCCTCCCAGTTCCCGAGTTTTGCCTGGATGCTGCCGGAAAGGAAAAGTGCGTCAAAATGGCGGCTGTCCAGCAGCAGGATAATTTTGGCCGTATCGAGTGCATCTTCATACCTGGAAGCGCTCGAGTAGAAATTGAGGAGTCTGGAAAGAATGACGAAAGATCCGGGGATTCTCTCTCGGCCTTGTTCGAGAACCCGAATCGCATCCCCCATCCTGCCCATTTTGGCGTAAAGAAATCCCAAGTTGACGTAGTTGTTGGGAACGTCGGGATTCCTGCGGAGCACCTCCTTGTACAATTCGGAGGCTTCTGCATATTCCCCCCTGGTTTCATGCAGGTTCCCCCTAAAATAGAGGACGTAGTCCTCGATCTTGTCCTTGGGGTCCGGGAGGGACTTGCCGGATTTTCCCCCTGCAGTTTCGGCTCCTACGTAACCCAATGACCTCAGACGCCTTTCTTCTTCCGGAGTAAGCCTCCTCTTCCCTTCCGCTCGATCAGACGACAATTTAATAACGAGTTTTTCCAGTTCGGCCAGCATTTGCCGGGCGATTTTCGGTTCTTCATGGATCACATTCCGGCTTTCATCAGGATCGTTCTTCAGGTTGTAGAGCTCCGGTTTCGGGGCCTTGATGAATTTCCATGGGCCGCCGATCAAACCTTGGAGTGCCGACCATCCATAGTTTTCTCTGGGAAAGAAAGTTTCGATATAGCCTTGGGGCGCTTTTTTTCTTTTGCCCTTTATTGTATCCAAAAGGCTTTTGCCCTGAACGTTTTTGGGAACTGCAATCTCGAGTATGTCCAGAACAGTCGGCAGAACATCGACCAATCCGGCTCTGGCTTCGATCAACGCACCCTCGGAAAGCTGGTTGACTGACCACAAGATGAGCGGAACCCTGAGAGTGTTGTTATAAAGAAAAAGCCCGTGGTCGATCTCCCTTCTCTCCCCCAGGGCCTCACCATGATCGCCGGCAATAATCACCAAAGTATTTGTGTGGATTTTCTTTTGCCGCAGCTTATCCATGATCTCGCCCACATAGAAGTCCGTGTAGGAAATCTCGCCGTCATACGGACGGCTGGAAAATTTCTCTTTAAAGGGGGACGGCGGGGCATAAGGAAGGTGCGGGTCGTAAAAATGAACCCAGGAAAAGAATCTCCGGTCAGAGTGATTTTCGATCCATTTCGAAAACGACATAAAAACATCTTCCGCTCTCCTCTCGGATCGAAAGTTTTTCAGGGCTTCCTCTGTCTGGAAGGTGTCGTCATAGACATCGAAACCCTGGGCCAGCCCGAATCTGGAGTCCACGGTAAAAGAGCTGACAAAGGCGGCGGTTCGAAAACCTCTTTCTTTGAGGATTTCTGCCAGTGTCACATTCTCCCTGCTCAAATAGTAGAAACCGTTGTTGCGGACACGGTGATACGGCGGGTATGTCCCTGTAAATAAGGAACAATGCGCCGGCAGAGTCAGCGGGACAGGCGAATAAGCTTCCGCGAACATCACACCGTCGGCAGCGAGCTTATCCAGATTCGGTGTCTCTGCTCCCTCATAGCCGTAACAGCCCAGCCTGTCTGCCCTGGTCGTATCCAGGGTGATCAGGAGCACGTTCAAATCCCGACTTCTTTTCCCATCGTGAATCCCGGCACGCACGAAGATCACAAAAACAATCAACACCATACATAGAATTAGCCATCCACAATGAGAATTGCGTTTCGGTTTCACGAGATCAGTACCCGTATTCATTGCCTTTGCTTCATGGTGCCAATCAAATTTTAGATGTTTTTTTGTTCCACTGCAAACAGAGTCGGGACAGTTTCAGATCATAAATAAATTGGGGTTGACATAAAAGCAGCAGGATTTATATTAAATACAGGGGTATCGGTTGATAATTTTTGACATATTTTCATACAAAAAACGGATGATCGGCGGGAACAATCTCGTTGTCCTTCTCTGCGCTATTGTGTTCATTTTATTCAGCCGGACTGTGGTTTCTCAAGAACTGCATCAAGATCACGATTCGTCTCGGATAATAGCAGAGATTCTAGTAAAAGCCCAAAAGTACTGCCGGAAACTGGAACGAGCAGCCTTGGATTATGTCTGCACAGAAAAGATCGAGGAGGAAATCATACAGCAAGTTATGGAAAGCCGGACAAGGGTCAATCCCAGGACCGCTCAAACAACTCTGGAATATACCCCCTCGGAGCAAAAGCTAAAGAATACTTATGTCTACGACTATCAAATGATCAGAAAAGACAGAAGGTTCGAGGAGCACCGCACCTTGATTGACGAAAACGGTAAAGAGTGCCGTATCCCCAATGCCAGACTGAAAACCACTTTTGTGGAATTCAGGAACGGAGTTTTCGGACCCGTCGGTCTCCTGAGCACCGATAAGCAACAGGACTACAACTACCGTATTCTCGAGAAAATAAAAGAGAGCGAAAATGAGATCGTCGTCATCAGCGTCCATCCAAAAGACCTGATAAATGCAGACCAACCTTATGGGAAAATCTGGATTAAAACTGCCGGCTTTGGCGTGCTCAAAATCGAATGGTACCAGGAATCCCTGGGTAACTTTCCAGCCATTATGGAATATGCAAAAAAACAAAATGCTAAACCAAGCATCACCGCCTATACGGAATTCGGCTATGAAAAAAACGGCATCCGGTTCCCCAGCAGGATGAGTATCGAAGAAGCTTACATAAAGAAAAAGGACAAAAAGGAAATTCGCTCGCTCACCGTTGTCGAGTATGTGGATTACAAATTTTTTACGGTGGAAACGAAAATCGATTACAATTGATTGGAATCCGAAAAAGAAAACAGCCTCAATTTTTCTTTGGTTTCCAAGGAAACAATGAATCCCGGCACAAATAGAACCAGCTGACAGAATGTGTTGTCATTTACGGATGATCCCATTAAAATAGCTGTAACGCGAATTTGTGCCTTCATACAATCGCATTATGAGTTTCATAGAAAGGAATCGTCATGAAAATCGAAGTTTTTGAAATGGAGCGCTGGCAGTCGAAATGGGAAAACGTCGTCGATTACAATCTCTCCGAGAGTGGCGTTCATTCGTTATTGCTCGAGGAACTCGTCGATCCAAAGGATCTTGACCGGATTCACAAAACGAAACTGGGCTATATCCAGACAGACGGGACACCCGAGCTCAAAAAATCTATTAGTTCACTGTACACGAATGTCAGTCCGGATAACATCCTTGTCACCTCGGGGTCGGCCGAAGCCAATTTTGTCCTCATGTGGAAGCTCATCGAACCGGGCGATGAAGTCGCTTTTATGCTCCCCAACTTCATGCAGATGGGAGGGCTCACAAAAATGTTAGGTGCCCGGATGAAACCCTTCTACTTGAGGGAAGATCTCGATTGGAATCCCGATCCGAAAGAGCTGAAAAAAACGGTGACCAAAGAGACAAAAATCATTGTAGTCACCAATCCCAACAATCCCACCGGGGGACAATTGAGCGAGGAATCGCGGCAGCTCCTCATCGACCTAGCCGAATGGGCTGGGGCCTGGATCATTTCAGATGAGGTTTATCAAGGCGCTGAATACGACGGAGAGATGACACCCAGTTTTTGGGGAACTTATAAAAAAGCCTTCGTCACTTGTGGCCTGTCCAAAGCATACGGTTTGCCCGGGCTCAGGGTCGGGTGGATCGTCACACCCGAAGAGCATCTGAACGATATCTGGCCTTACAAGGACTACACGTCTATCACCATCAGTGCCGTCAGCAACCGATTGGCCTGCATCGCTCTCTCTCCGGAAAAACGAACGCAGATCCTCGAGAGGACAAGAAACATCATCAGGCGGAATTATGCCGTTCTCGAGGACTGGATGAAAAAGCAGGGGGACCTTTTTCACTGCACGCCTCCCAAAGCGGGCGCTATCGCCTTTCCAAAATACAAACTCGACATCAATGCAACCGAACTCGCGACCCGGATCAGGGAATCGAAAAGCGTGCTGATCCAGCCCGGTGATCAGTTTGGGATGGACCACCACATTCGTTTCGGACTGGGAGAAGATGAGGCTTACTTCAAAAAAGGCCTAAGCCTGGTTGCAGAGGGCTTGACGGAAATCAAGCAGGAAGCTTGATTCCGGGAATTTCTCTTCCTGGCTCCATATTTTTGGGCAAAGTTCAGCGGTTCGGTTTGTTGAACCAGACAATTTCCTCGAGACTTTTCCTCTTTTTGGGTTTTTCCGGTTTTTTCTCGGCATAACCCAAGGCTATAAGGGCCATGATCTTGTAGCTCTTGGGTATTTGGAAATATTTTCGCGCCTTTCGCGTATCGAACCAACCGATCCAGCAGCTCCCTAATCCTAAATCCTGAGCTTGAAGGACGATGTGTTCGCCGGCGATCCCGATATCCAAAAATTGAAAACGGATGTCTTGAATCTGTTTGGCCAGCTTATGGGCGACAAAGTTCAATCGGGCCATAATCAGGATCAGCACCGGCGCCTTGGCGGCAAAACGCGTAACGAAATAGATTCCCGAAAACACTTCCTTGGAGAACTGGGATTTCACATCAGGGTCATCGATAACTAAAAACCGCCATGGCTGGGCATTGTCCGCTGAGGGCGCCATCCGGGCCGCTTCGAGGCACAGCATGACTTTTTCCCGCTCCACCGGGATCTCGCTGAAACTACGGATACTCCGTCGTTCCTGAACGAGATTTCGAAAAGGGATTATTCTATTTTCCATTTCCTTATCGTTAAATCCAAATCAACTTGAGCCACTATCCATTTCTATCACAAAAGCATTAGGTTTTTAAGAAATTTGTGACAAGTATATCCGCTTCCATGACAGTGAGCGACTGATTTCTTGCTTTCATCGTAGTCTTAGCCCTTGCGAAACCGAACTATCTTTAATAGTATGATGAAAACGACATGAGGTTGTTTAATTCAAAAGTGATCCCAGCACAGGCATCCCATCATGTTCAAGTGAGGTCTCTTTATCAGATAAGCATGAATACGATGAAAATAAAAGAACGGGAGCGCAGGTTGCTGAGAAGGATAGCGATTCTCGCTCTTCTGCTGGTCGTGAGCCTGGAAAGAGCTTCTGCAACCTCTGACGAAGTCCTCTGTGAGCAAATCGCCAACTACACCATGGATGTCCGCTTAGACCCACAAAAGCACCTCATCTCAGGCAGTGAGATCCTCTATTGGAGGAATCGTTCGGAAAAGGCGATCGACGAACTGTGGTTCCACCTTTATTGGAACGCATTCCAGAACAACCAGAGTACATTTTTCCAGGAGAGGGCCAATGATGGAAACCCGGCGCCCGATTTTTCCAGGGAGGATTGGGGCTATTGCCGCATCGGCAGCATCCGCACGGTTTCGGACGAGACACAAGAGGAATTCGACCTGACGCCCTTTCTGGAGTTCAGACGGCCTGACGATGAAAACGTCTTTGACCAGACTGTCTTTTCCGTGGAGCTTCCAGAGCCTTTAGGCCCCGGCGAGACCATCTCCCTCATAATCGATTTTTCCGCTAAAGTCCCCAAACCCGTATCCAGAACTGGCGTTTTCAGGGACACTTATTTCATCGCCCAATGGTTTCCTAAAATCGGCGTTTACCAGGAAGACACCTGGAACTGTCATCAATACCATGCCCACAGCGAATACTTCGCCGACTACGGAACCTATGATGTTCGTATTACGCTACCATCATCCTACATCGTCGGCGCAACCGGGGAACATAAAGAGAAAAATAACAACAGCGACGGGACGACGACACACCGGTTCAGCCAGCACAGCATCCACGATTTTGCCTGGACAGCCAGCCCTTACTATCTCAAATTC
>JAFGNQ010000481.1 GCA_016926925.1 Candidatus Aminicenantota bacterium | reverse complement strand
TGATGAAGAAGAAGTGGTTGAGGGTATCGAAGACGTGGAGGCTGCCGGCCCGACGCACGGCCACGACTGCGGCTCCCACCTTGCGCCGGAGAAGATCACCATTACCCCGTGTCACAAGTCCGGAGCGGTCGATCAACGCCTTCATTTCGGTCGTGACATCCGTGAAATACGTCGGCGAGCCAAGGATGATTCCGTCGGCTTCGATCATTTTGGCGACACATTCGTTCAGAACATCATCTTTCACCGAGCATTGCCGGTCTTTGTTCTGGGCGCACTTGTAACAAGCCAGGCAACCACGGATTTTCTTGCCGGCAAGCTGGTACAGCTCGGTTTCGATCCCTTCATTTTTCAACTCATCAAGCACCACATTGAGGAGGATGGCGGTGTTCCCATCCTTCCGCGCGCTTCCGTTGAAGGCGATAACTTTCATTGAGATATTTCTCCTCTCATTGATATGCATTACTTTATTATAAAGTTCCCGCGCTGTCTATCGACACCTTAAGGGATTATTGGAGTACGGCTCTTAACTCCTGATGTAGTTCTGTAAATTTTTATCTTAGCTAAGTATGACGGCACTTCGGGAGGCACAACACATAGTTTCAGATGCGATCCAGAAACTCAGAATACAGTCTGCCTTTATAAATTCCTCAAACTGCTTAGCTTAATTATTTGCGTGAGTTCGAACCTAAAATGCAAAATTAGGGACTCATTAGTATGATGAATCCCCCCTCGGTTCAACACGTTTTTGAGTACCTGATAAAGTGAAGACAATTGAATCTAATGGGATGTCTACGCTCAGTTCAGATTTTTAACGCCGCCCCCCACCCATTCTTATCTTGAAATAATGAAGTCCCTAAAAAGGAATAAATTTTACCTCTATTCGGTCCTGCGGAACTCCGCATGTTTATCCCATCTCACGTCCAAGATCCCTCAGACAACATCCTCACCGCTTGACTGTTTATACCGTGCTCACAACAGTCCTCGGACCCGACTTTGTCGGGTTCCCTCGAAGAACGGTTCGGAAAGGCTGGGTTAGGTTGGGTCGGGATCTTCAAATTCGCTTCATCCATCCCATAAGATTCACCTTATGGCTATTTCAGGTATCCAAAAACGTGATGAGCCGCCCCTCAAAATTGCGTTTAAGGGGATATACAAGGCTGAAAAATTGATCAACATATTGATAATAATATAAATAGCGTGGCCCGACCCTCTTTTTTAAATAAAAAGCAACTTGAGGGCTAAAAACAGCGCTGCGATAACGAAGAGATTCCGGATCCACTGATTGCCTTTTCTGATAGCGATACGAGCTCCCAATAAAGCACCAAGCGACATGGAAAAGGCCATGGGAATGCCCAGGGAAAAATCGATAAAGCCATGATAGTAAAAAAACACACAGGCTACCAGAGAAGAGAACACGTTGAGTATTTTAGTCAAAAAGGCAACCTGGAGAAAATTCAATCCAAAGATCAACAAGAGCACGTAGCTGAGAAGAGTGACGTAGCCGCCGCTAAAAAACCCGCCGTAAATTCCAAGCACAAGGATCAAAAAAGATCCCCCAATGAATGCCCCCTTAGGAATCCTCTCTTTTTTTTCAACAATGCCCAGATCCCGTTTGAAAACTAAAGTGAATACCATGGTACAAATGAAGACCGCTATCACCTTCCTCAGAATATCTTCATTTATCGCTAAAACGAGGTTGGCACCTATAAGGGATCCGCAAACAGTGAGCACAGAAAACAAAGATATCACTCCGGGATGAGCAACCCGACCGACTTTTCTGAAACCCTGCGCTCCGGAGGCGCTTAAAAAAATCAGGGCGAACATATTGGTAGCCACGGCATTCTTGGAGGTCAGTCCCAGTGAGATGAGCACCGGGACCGTAATCAAGGATGTCCCGCCTATGGATACGCTGAAAATGCTGATAACAAAGGAAACGGTGCATGCGAGCAAAACGCTGAGTAGATCCATATTCCCGGCTCAGGATACACCATTATAAAATAATTTAAAGCAGCCAGCCAGTCGCACGAGTGCACGAGGCCCGATCCCTTAAAAACAAAATGTCGTCCTGCTCAAGTTAAAATATTTTTTCAGCATTCGCTACGCTTATGGCCAGGGCATAAATCAAACGGGAAGCCGCTACGACCTTGTCATAATTTATCTTATCGGGATCATCGCTAGCCTTATGATAATCCGGATGGCTGTACCCGCTGGTGATGAGGACCGCCGGAATTCCTCTCATGTGGAACATCATCTCATCGCTTCCCCCCCAATAATCTCCGAGATCGCTTTCGTGAAGGTATGTTCTGAGATCGATGTTCGCGATGTCCATATTCGCTTTTTCCATGAATTCCGCGAGCTCAAGTTTCAGATTGTCCGGACTTATCCCAAGAAGAGAACCGGGGAATGGCTCACAGTTTCTGCCGACCATATCGACATTGATGGCCACGCCGATATTTTCCAGAGGAAATGGAAAATTATCGACAAAATGAAAAGAGCCCTGTCCGGCTCCTTCTTCTGCTGTATAGAATACAAAGAATACGGAGCGGCGTTGGGGCGACATGGCCGTGGCTTCGGCCGCCTCCAGAATGGCCGCGCAGCCGCTGGCATTGTCGTCCGCACCGTTAAAAGTATTCCCTTCCCTCACACCCAAATGGTCGAGATGAGCCCCGACGACAACATATTCGTTCTTCAAATGCGGATCGTTCCCTTGAATAAAACCCACCACGTTCCGGCAGGCAAACTCGCGTTCGATTTTGTACTTCAAGTCAAAAAGTATTGCAGTGTCTTTTAAATCGGCGGATCTGACCTCACCTTTACCTGATACGGGATCAAAGCCCGTTTCCTTAAGCAGCTCGACCGCTGCCTCCGGGTGAAGGACAAAAATGGGTAAATGCCAAGTGGTATCCTTCTTTTCATCGGCTGAAAGCCGTCTGGCGGGCCTGTTTAGCGTAGGAGCAAGCCCAGGCCACATTTCGGCGTTTTTGGAATCGAGAACCATTATGATGCCTGCCGGCTTATGATTGAGAGCTGACTTCAGTCGCTCGCTGGCACCCTGCATCAAATTGCCGTAGAGTTCATTCTTTTCCTCTGACAACACCGGTTTGCCATCCTTGGTCGGGGCACCGGTAATCATGACAGCGATTTTTCCTGATATATCCATGTTCTCATAATCATTCCAACCATCATCGGGTTCTTCTATACCGTAGCCGACAAACACGGGATTTCCTTCGTAACGGCCGTCCTTAAAGGCCTGGCCGTGAAGCAGAGGAAGAAATTGATCGGCGGGAACAACCGTAATTTCTTTTTGGCCTTGCTTGATGTGTATGGTACTTTCTGGAGCAATTGAACTGATCATAAAATCGATGGATTGAAGGTAAGACTCTTTACCTTCTGCATTTTTAATAAACGGCACCAGCCCAGCTGCTTTGAGTTGGCTGGCTATATAATGGGATGCCTGTTTGTATCCTTCAGAGCCCGTGAGACGGCCCTCGAGAAAATCCGAAGCGAGATAATAGATATGATCCTTTAATTCAGCCCCGGTTATGGTGTCGAGAGCATCATTTTTTTTGCTTTCGCGGCTTAAGACAGGTAGAGTCAGCAAAAGCAAAATAGAGATCATAGACATAAAGTTCAGCCGATATAAATGAAAACGCATCATGACTTTTCGGTCACTCATAAAGCCCTCCTCTGGAATCCATATCTTAACACTCCAATATACGGAATTATTTTTTTAAAGTTCCATTGGATTTTGAGCATCTTGGGTCGGGCTTCGGTATATTTAATTGTGGATTGGTTTTATCAGAGTTAAGATTTGGTAAATCTTGCACACTTTGCGATCGCCTTAATCAATGGCACTGGAAATAAATTTTATCAAAACATAAAATGAGTTCAACATATTTGCATAAAATGAAGTCTATGAATAAAGAAAGCATTAATCTGGAGGAGGAGAGGTTTTAATGAGAAAAAAAACGCTATCTATGATGTTCTGTCTCGTCATCGGAATCTTGGCGGCTTCTATCGCTTGCCAAACCGATTCCCCGAAAAGAGACGGGTATACATCCGGTGGAAAAAATATCGAGGCCTATGGTTATGGACATTCCGAGGGCTATCCTCCGTTTCCGGAAAAGGCAAAATTCATAGGGAACCTTGAAGGCACTTGGTACGACATGGGGAGGCAATTGGGAGAGAAGACCGGGGAGGATACGAGGTTTGTATCCGATATCTGGTGGAACGATGAGTGCGAGTTGTGGGGAAGAGCCGAAACCTTGAAAGCCTTCGCACTTTATGAAGCGCAGATAGCAGCATTCGAGCCTGGTTTGATCGATTTCATGAAAGGCATAACACAAGGAGCATCCGTCTGGCTGGACCAATCTCCTTATGCCGAGCCAGAGCACAAACTGCACGCCTCCAATTATCAGCGGGTACTGGCTGCAAACCTATGGGATGCCTGGACGATGATGCATCCCAGAGTCTTCCCGGACGGATCAAGCACTCATGGAGGGATGCGCAATCCCCCTCCGCCTGAGAAAAGATGTGTCGCTGGTTGCAGCGCATTTGCTGCCCGCGGAAAAGCGACAGTGGAGGGAGTGGTTGTCTCAGCCCACAACCGTCATTCCCCTTTTAATCCAAGGTGCTATCAAGAAGTCTATGTCATCCGCCCTCCAAAAGGAAACACGTGTTGGGTACTCACCAACAGCCCGCAAATCGCAGCAAATCAGGTGGTGAATGACAAAGGCGTTTCCATTTCCTTGCTCGCAGGCGGCACAACAAACTCCAGATCTCTATACTATGAAGGCAAGACCTACTGCGCAGAAGGATTTGGGGTGCCCTGGTTTCATCTGTTCCTCTACATCGGAACGCATGCCGGTTCTGCCGAAGAAGCCATTGAAATGCTGACCAAGGGGACTCCGGAATACCGAGACCGGACAGGCAGGGAGACGCTTCTCAGATGCGGTGGATGGAATTTTCTCGTGGCCGATCGGGACACTCTTGCCGTAGTGGAAGCGACGGCAAACCGGTATGCAGTAAGGTATTCCGGCGACATACTCCCGTTTACCGGGCCTGAATGGAATGATCCTGATTACATCGTGACTACAAACCACTTCATTTGTGACTTCAGCTACGATGAAAAAAAAAACAGAACGAATATCCCTATGACCATATTCATGGACGGATATAACCGCGATCAAAAGACGGGAGAGATAACAGGCCTCAGTGGCAGCGGCGAGCGGTTCTGGACGCTCATGTGGGATGCAAAACACAACTACGGCCGGATAGACCGCTACCGGGCACAGCAGATCATGTCGGGTGTTTACGCTTATGATAAGGATACAGGGATAAAGGTTGACGTTGCTCAGGATTATGAAGGGAAATGGCGCATTTATGGCGCCGCCAAGCCCTGCACATTGGGCCGGGTCTCCGAATGGGATGGAACCTGCGATTCTAAGATAGCTGTTCTGACAGGAAATGACCCGGCAGTGTACTGGACGCTGGGAAATCCCATCGATTGGCAGGGAGCTTGGGACGCCTATAGGTTCGCAGCGAAAGAATAGAGCACATAGAGATTTTTCGTTAAAAAAAAAGAGAAGAACGGATCAATCGCCACACAGAACAGACAGAACGTACGCTTTTTACTGTCTCAATATGAATTTGATGGTGAAATTATAAGGATTTTCGTCCGCGTCATTGTTGGGTATGTTGACCGTAAACGAGAAAGCCTTCTCCCAACCCGGAGGCAGAGGCGGGACGGAATTTTTGACTGTTCTCAACTTGAAGGTCGTCTTTCCAGCAGGAGCAACGGGTGAGGTCGGCTGCAGGGAGACCTTGAAATACTTTGCGCTGCTTCCGGTGAGATAGACCTTATTCGGTGAGCCTGTCAAATTCAACAAGCCGGCGCCCAGATTATCGATTGTGAAGAGAAAGTCTCTTCCTACGATCAAACTCACGGGGCGTTTTCCGAGATCTCTTGTCGATCCATCCAGGAAAGGAATTCCTCCGAACCTCACATGGATTTCAGGGCTCGGCTGTGTGTAATTGACGGCATTATACAAATTGAGCATGCCGCCGCTGACGCATTTTCCACTTAGAGATGCTAAAGGCTCTGCGCTGTCGAGAATCCTGGCCACCCGCTCCGATACGGTTTCCGAGGGATACAGGGAGGCCACAAGAGCCACAGCCCCGGTCACATGAGGAGTCGCCATAGAGGTTCCGTTAAGAAACGCATAGCAGGAGAGAGAGTCACCGATTCCGACATTGTCGATAATCCAGCCTCTATTTCTGTATCCGTAATAATTGTAATCCGTATTATCAGTCGTGATATGAAATCTAAGCCTGAAATGTGCCGTTTTGAAATCAGTAGGAATAAAGGCGGCGTGACTTTTATAATAGTAGCCCCATCCGTAATAGAGCGTTGACAAATCCCTCAAAGTCGACCAATTACTCCCGCTGTCTTTCGATATCTCCAATTTTGCCGTGTCGTTCGAATAGAAGTAATCGAACTGGAAGCCGCCTTCAAAGCCAATATAAAGATTTTGCCCCGCATAAGAGGATAGGTCGATATCGCCTGCTGTGGCCAGGTAGCTATCCACATTGTGGACATATCCGGTTCCAGGACTGTCGCTCCAAAAATTTCCGTAGTCCATGTCCCAAAAATAATTCTCCAATCCTCCGGAAGCCGCATTGGTAATACCCCATGAATCGAGCGTGCCGCCGTGCACCCACGAAGAACCCCCGCTTTCCATATCTTCAAAGAAAATATCACCGGGCTTGGCCAGGTATTCTCCCCAATAGGTGCTGAGAACATCTATTCCTGGAGCGCCGATATCGACACTCGTGGCCCCGTAATTGTAGTACTGGTCACCTTGATTGTCTACGGCAGTGACCGCTATGATGTTGGCGCAGTCATAAGAAGCCGGATATGTGGGATAGGTATCGTTATCCGTACTATTGTTTCCCGCGGCCGCGCAGAAAATGATACCGGCCGTGCCTAAGGCGTTAATGGCACTTTTTAGAGCCTCGTTATAATCCCCTCCGCCCCAGGAGGCACTCACGGCCACGATATTCTGTCCCCAATTCGTTTTTTTATCGAGGATGTAATCGATACAGGTGATGGCGTCCGCATCGTCTCCCGAGCCGCTTGAATTGAAAGACTTGCCGGTCATGATTTTCACGTTCCAGTTGACGCCGACCACTCCTTCGTTGTTGTTGCCTTTGGCTCCGATCGTCCCCGAGCAGTGAGTGCCGTGACCGTTGTCGTCTTTCGGGTCGCCGTTCCCATACAAAGCATTGATGCCGTAAATGTCATCGACCAAGCCGTTTCCGTCATTGTCCACACCGTCAACTGTTTCATTAGGATTGACCCACAGATTGGCCGTTAGGTCCGGATGGTTGTAGTCTATCCCCGTATCGATGACGGCAACAATGACACTGGAGGATCCCGTTGCGATGTCCCAGGCTTCGGGGGCGTCGATGTCGACATCCGCAACCCCCCCCCTCTGACCCGCGTTGTGAAGCCCCCAGAGAGATTTAAAACCCGGATCATTAGGGATATTATCACAAATTTGGCGCAGATAATTGGGCGAAACGGATTCGACTTCAGGAAGCTTTTTTAGCTTTTTCATCATCTGATCGGTCGACAAGAGCGAGGATTTAAGGTGCGCGATGGCCTTCCCTTGAGTTTGTGAGAGGGCAGCGTATGACCTTTCCACGCTGAATGAAAGAGAATCAGAGATAGAATCGACCGCTTTACGGCTCACGCCCCTTTTAAAAACAACGAGGACTTCGCCGTTTACATAGCCATGCACTCTCTCTCCGGCATCATCGGGAGGAAGCTGCCGTAAAATATTCTTTCCGAAATCGAGGTCAGCAGCCAAGAGAAAAAATGCGCTCATAAGCGCAACAAGCAAAGAAAAAAGAACCGCAAACACAGGTCTTTTCTTAAAAAATCGAAGCATTTTGATTCAACTCCTTCCAGAAAAATTTTTAACAAGACGAAAAATACCAGACGGATATTTTTCCATTTGAATGAATTTCACCAAACCTAGCGAAGGCCAATACTATAAAAAGCTAAAATTCGAGTCAACAATTTTTTTAAATTTTATGGCACGCAGTCAATGGGCCCAGGAAGGTACCTGAGCCATTCCGCCTGGACTCCAATTCTCCAAGACCGGCGATACTCTCCTAAGTCTTTCCCGATGGTTCGATTCTTTCAAAATTTGGCATCAGGATGTAAAATTACTTGACATCGCCTGACCCGCTCCGCAGCCGGCTCCCTGGAACCTTCGAATCAAAAATGGCATATTATTTGCTGATACATAAGATCTGTAGATTCAGCCGTTGTCAGCTAAACGCATTTCAACGGGAGAAACAGAGATATTTTGTTGATTAAGAGGAGGAAAGACTCGATGAAAACATCTAGAGGCATCAGATCGTTTGTTGTGTTTTCAGTCATGTGTGTAATTACCGGATTTGAAGTGCCGCTGTTCTCTCAGGCAGGCGGAGAGGATGTCGTCATCGGCAAAACAGTGATATTCAAGTCGGAAATTCTGGACAGGGATGTAAATTTGCAGGTCCGCCTGCCGATCGGCTATGAGACAAGCGATTCCGATTATCCTGTCCTGTATGATCTGAATGCATTTTTCTGTTTCACCTTTGATAGCGGTACTGTCGACATATTGTCGGGCTCCTCGGACATTCCGGACATGATCGTAGTCGGTTTGCCGCCCCTTCCAAACGGATACGTTCCCACCGCCTTAGAGAGTCGCGGCGAGACTCCGTCCGGAGCGGACCTCTCCATCCGGTTTCTTGAAGAAGAGCTCATTCCGTATGTGGAGAAAAACTACCGATCGAACACATTTAGAATTCTGTACGGCCACTCGGTCGGCGGGTTGTTCACCATGTATACGCTCTTCTCTCATCCCGAACTCTTCACCGCCTACATCGCCGGCAGTCCCTGGTTCCAGGTCAACGATCAGTACTGGCTGAAGAACATCGACAAAATGGCTCCGGAAAAAAGCTTTCCCGATAAATTCCTCTTCATGACGGTTGGAAAACAGGAAGATACGCTGACGATCGACACTTACAAAGAACTCGAAAAATGGATGAACAGCAGGTCTTTGAAAGGCTTGGCCTGGAAGAGCGCCTGGCTGGAAGGCGACCACGGTTCGATGGTCGGCCGGAACATCTATGACGGTCTGGTTTTTATCTTCGACGGCTGGAAAATCTCTAATTCACTCTTGGTCAACGCCGACGTGGATGGGATCGACAAACAAATCAAAACGAATACGGCCAAGTGGGGGAAATACGGCCT
>JAFGNQ010000480.1 GCA_016926925.1 Candidatus Aminicenantota bacterium | reverse complement strand
GCGTGATTTCATAACCCGCGCTTTTCATGCTGCCTGCCTGAAATACGGCCGCGGCCTCAGGGGAACTGGTAACAGTGGGATCATTGCCGTCGACCGCCCCGGTCAGGAAATATTGGACCGCACCTCCGTGATTGTATCCGATACTTTTGTCGAAGCTCGATTTATCGTCGGGCTGCCTGCTTTCGGAAGGAAGATTGCCGCACGCAGGGCGGAGTCCATGTTTTTTATTGAGATACCTCAAATAATCAAGGCGGCGCTGTATTATGAAAGATTGGACGGGCCGTCTCTCCGAAGTCACATCGAGACAGCAGAAGACGCGGATTTTATCAGAGACAGTCTTAAAACTCTCGGGCTGGTCGCTTTCGTGGCGGATGGAGCCCTGCTGCCCCGGGCGAGCGGTATCGATCACAGTCCTTTAGCACGGGGAAGGGTTGTGAAATTCCAATCGCCGGATACTCTGCGCGTCGAGACCAAACCGCCGAATCGAGGCCCGGTCACGGGTATGGGTATTCCCGAAGGCGTGACCCTCATTGTCGGCGGAGGATACCACGGCAAGTCCACTCTCCTCAGCGCCCTCGGGATGGGGGTTTACAACCACATTCCGGGAGACGGAAGAGAGTTTGTGGTATCTCAGCGGAACGCTGTCAAAATACGAGCGGAAAACGGCCGAAGAGTGGAAAAGGTCGATATCTCACCGTTCATTTCCAACCTTCCTTTCGGGCGAGAGACGAGAGAGCTTGCGACCGATGACGCCAGCGGCAGCACATCCCAGGCAGCCAACACGATCGAGGCGATCGAGGCAGGTGCTGAGGTTCTCCTGATCGATGAAGACACCTCGGCCACAAACTTTATGATCAGGGATCACAGAATGCAGGAACTTGTATCCAAGGAGAGGGAGCCGATAACCCCCTTTATAGATAAGATCCGGCAGCTTTCACGGGAATTGGGGGTCTCGACCATTTTGGTGCTCGGAGGGTCCGGGGATTATTTCGATGTGGCCGACCGGGTGATCTGTATGATCGAGTACAAACCCATTGATATGACCGAGGAGGCGAAAAGGATCGCGGAGAAATACAAGGCCGAGCGGAGGACCGAGGGTGGGGCCGCGTTCGGCAGTATCACGTCAAGGATCCCGCAGGCCTTCAGCTTCGATCCGAGCAAAGGCAAAAAGAGCGTCAAGATCTCCGCCAAGGATTTGAATTCCATCCAGTTCGGCATCCAACCCATCGATCTTGCGGCTGTGGAACAACTGGTCGATCAAAGTCAAACGAAGGCCATCGGAGATGCCGTTTACTATGCTTTGAGGTACATGGATGGGAAGAAGACATTAGGCGAAGTGATCAGGGCGGTATTAAGCGATATCGGGGAAAAGGGACTGGATGTTTTGGGTGCCGTGCCGGTGGGTGATTATGCGGCCTTCAGGGGATTGGAGCTGGCTGCCGCCGTCAATCGGCTGCGGACTCTGCGTGTCAAACAAAAAAAGTGATCTTGCTGAGCGTGAAGCTTGATGCCGGTCCATTCATCTGTCTGATCCGCCGCTCCATCGAGTTAAAGGCGTGTTCGTCCGCAGCCGATGATGAGTGCGGAATGCAAGTGCAGTATTGGACGGCAAAGTGGCCGCTCCCGCATTTTTTTTAAGGATGATTGATCTCATGGCGGTCACTGTGATAAAAAGAAGACAAAGAGTTGTGCAAAATACATTTTATTTTGACATAACGAGATTGATAGCGAGAGACTCGAAAACGAAAAAGCTGAGTTCGGATTTAGAATATCCAGAAGGAACTTCTTGACATTTAGATATATTTAAATATACTCATACCATGAATACGGCTAAAGCAGCGCATATTCTCGGAATTTCAAAATCGACACTTTTGCGTTGGATATCCAGTGGGTTGATAGAAGATGTAGAGCGTAATCAAAAAGGTTGGAGAGTTTGGTCGAATGACGATATCCTGAGAGTTTCCCGCTTCATCAAGACCTACAAAGGAAGTGCCGAAGATTATTCGAACAGCTTTGCTGCTCAGAACAGATACAAACGCGCATTAACGGATTCGATGTTTTATATCGGCAAATATGGCAGGTTTAAAAAAGAAAAAAATAATGATGAGAAAATCGCCAAAGGATGATAACGGCATTGATTATTCGGCCTTATAAAAAAAAAGACCTCAAGCGGTGCCGGGAAATCGCGCATACGGAGTTCAATTTTGACGACTATCTCAGTTTGCCGAATTATCATTTTGTAGTTGTTGCAAACGACGAAGGCCTCGTCGCCGGATATGGTGTGATCCATATTTGGGAGTGGAACCGGAGTGCGTGGATTGTGGATATCAATGTCGATCCTCCCCTTCGCAACCGGAAGTATGGGCGCGCCCTTGTCAATGGCCTTGCTGAGATCGCGAAAAGCAACGGATGCACGGTTCTGATCGATTACTTCCCAACGGATTATGAATTTGCTTTCTTTTACTTCAAACTGGGTTTCAAAATGTGTGGCTACAACTCCCGGCTTTTCTACGATGAGGATCCGGAAAAGAGAATGGGCATAATAATGGGTCTTGATCTCGTGTAGTTCAACCTTCAAAAAGCTCATTAATCCCAAGATTTAGGTCAGGAGATAAGAGCATGAACCCCTATCAGGATATTAAAAACAGGACTATCGGGTTCGCCCTCGAAGACAAAGCAAAAAAAAATGGAGACAGGACTTTTCTTTACTATGAGGACCTGGAAGTTTCATATAATGAAATCAATAAAAACGCCAATAGAATAGCCAATGGATTCACGGAACTGGGAATCAAAAAAGGAGAAAATGTCTGTATTCTTCTTCCGAATTGTCCTGAGTATTTCTATTTGTGGTTCGGCCTGTCTAAAATCGGAGCAGTGGAAGTGCCCATCAACGTTCATTACAAAGGCCGTTTGCTCGAGTATATTCTGAATAACTCCGAGGCGAGAGTCTTGGTTGTCGATGCCTCTTATTTGGCTCATGTCGAATCCGTCGGCGGGGAATTGAAAAATATCGATAGGATTGTAGTCTTCTCGAAATCTTCCTACGGTGAAGAAGATTTGCCGGCGGCACGCACGTTGCTTCCCCGGTTCCGGATGACATCTTTTCGCGAGCTCTTCGAGCATTCGGATGATAACCCATCCGTAGAGGTCAAATATTCCGATCCTTTTGCCGTCATGTATACATCAGGAACTACCGGGCCTTCCAAGGGTGTTATACTCCCTCACAATTATGCCTTGGCCGCTTTTCCGGAGCCTATGCAAAAATACCTTGGAGTGAGTTCCCAGGATGTGTTCTACAATTGCTGGCCCATGTTTCACGTAACCGCTCAGATCGAAGTGGCCATGGTGGCCTTCATGGCCGATGGCCGGTGCGCACTAGTCGACCGGTTCAGGGCAAGCCTTTTTTGGGACGATGCGAGGCGCTACGGGTGTACGCGGTTTTCCTACATGGGACCGGTTATTTCGATTCTGATGAAACAGCCGGAAAGGAAAAACGATAAGGACAATCCGATGAGGGTCGGATTCGGAGTGCCGACGCCGAAAGCCATTCATCAGGCATTTGAAGATCGCTTTGGAGTCAAGCTTTGCGAGCCGTACGGTTCAACGGACATAGGATTTGCTACTTTGAATCATCTTCTCGATTACAGAGT
>JAFGNQ010000479.1 GCA_016926925.1 Candidatus Aminicenantota bacterium | reverse complement strand
TGGCATCGATCCAGGTCCCCCGGTCCAGAATATACTTCTTCCCATCTAGTAAAACCTCTTCTTTTTCAAACATTGATTTCCCCCAAAAAGTACGTAAGAAACATAGATAGTACATTTTTCGGACATTTTCAAAAAAATCATAAAAAATGCGGAATTTCTTTTTTCCCGCGCCCTTTAACCCGATTCCGGACAAGTTTTATGCGGTAAGCAAGGATTTTAATCGTATTCCCCCGGCCCTCTGTCGAACCCTGCTTTCGTAGGGGTTCGGATATGGAATTGATACGGCTTGCATCGAACCCCCTCTACGCCGAAGTAAAGGATATGAAACGTACGGGCGTATCGAATACGCCCGAAAAGGGAAATTCAAGGGCTCTAGGGAAAAATTATCCGTTTCTCAATCAGTCCCCTTGGGGGTTTCTGACGTTCGGGGACAATCGGCACAAAGCGTCCGTTCACGAACTTGGATGTGAAGGGATCCAATCCCTGCTCACCGGCGGCAAGGTAGATCGTCTCCTGGCCGGCGAAGCAGAGAAATGCTTGCGTGCAAAAAACAAGGGTCAAAATCATTCTCCCGAACATGATTCACCTCTCAAATTAAAGCCATTCTATTTCCGACAGATTATTTACTGATTCCGCAGATATTGTCAACAAAGAATTTCCCGGAGCTATGGATTACCATCTATCTGATATCTATCATCGAATTTGATCCTGAATTTTTATCTGCTTCCATTCACATTCACTTGCGGTTTCAAAAAGTAATAAAGTCTTGCACCGTCCCCGAAGGGCTTTCACTTCTTCTATTCCGCCTCTTCGGCGTACTCGTCAAGCACGGAATCCGATAAATGAGAGAGATGCTTTTGTGTCGACAATTCCTTAAGGCTGTCATAGGAGAGATAGGTGCAACTCTCCGCCAGAGGGCCTTTTTCCAAGAGTGAAAAGACCGGACGGCGGATCTCTTGAAACACTTTTTCCCGTTTTTGCTCCGGTGCGACGATGTGAAGTTTTATATCCATATTGGGCTGAAGTGCAAGAAGGTCGGCCATACGAAGAAGTCCGGAATATATCGATGTTGTGTGTTCGATCTCGAATGCGCGAACGATTGAGCGCCTGGAAAGCCAAATTACATCGATCTGCTCGATTGTCTTTAAGGTGGTGTCATCATAATTGAGCGGGAGGCGGTCGATCAATTGATCAATCCCGATCTTCCATTCCTTGAGAACGGGGCCTCTGTCTGCTCGGGGAATCCAGATCGACATCCCCATTTGCGCGCCGATTTGAGCGAGAAGCGCTTGCATTTTGATTGATTCCCTGGACTCCGCTTCTTGAGAGGGGAGTATGGTTTCATCCATATCCTTTGCATCATCGGGCACGGTGACGGAAACAACCTTATCTGTTCTAAGAACCTTATGCAGTGCCAGTTTCTTCAAATCCTGTTCGTCGAGAGGGTATAGATTCGCTCCCGTTTTTTGTGCAAGCAATTGCTCCGTGAGAAATTTCCCGTCTCTATTCTCGAGTTGAACGAGACTGCCTCGAACCTTTCCAGTCCATCCTATGGATTTTTTATCCAGATTTTTGGTGAACGACAAATTGTTCCAAATCAAATCATCATGTATCGGGATGGCTTTTTCCACATTGAGCCAGGCAAGTGAACGCACTCGAAAGCGAACCACAAAAGGATCGTTTTCCTGAATAAAGATCGGCGTATGGTCAATGAAAGGTCCTTCCAACACCTCCAATACACCGCACCAGCGGGATACTCGGGTCAAGTAGCAGACAAAGATATCCTTTGGCTTGATCCGGCTTGCCAATGATTTGTGCCTGATTCGAAATCCTGAGATATCCTGAGAGGAATTCTTGAACGCTTCATAGGTCTCGGGTGAAAACAGGTCAATAAAATAGGCCATCTTCTCCTTCTCCGTCAGAATCGTTTTCGGGAAACGATTGGAAATCAATTGTAGGAGGAGGATAGGGGAAAGTCAAGGGGGAGGAAATAAATTGACCCTTTATCAATCCATTCCTCAAGACCTCTTGACTTATAAAGCTTTTCAGACTAGCATTTCATTTACATGAGCGGAAGAAAGATGGATGAAAATGTTATGCAGCCAACAGAATTTTTTCCTGTATTCACCGGACCGAATCAATGACCGAACAAGAAATCGAACAAAAACTGCTCAGAAAGCTGGAAGATCTAAAATATATATACCGCGATGATATCCACGACCGGAATGCTCTGGAAGCGAACTTTCGCAGCAAGTTCGAGGAACTCAACCGTGTCCACCTGACTGAGAGCGAATTCCCAAGGCTGATGGAGAAGATCATCAGCCCCAATGTATTTGACAATGCCCAGCACCTACGTAAGCGCAATACCTTCGATCGCGAGGATGGCACTCCGTTGCATTATACCCTGGTGAATCTCAAGGATTGGTGCAAAAACAGTTTCGAAGTGATCAACCAATTGCGCATCAATACTTTAAACAGCTTCCAACGCTATGACGTGATCCTGCTTATCAATGGCATACCTGTCGTTCAGATCGAACTCAAGGCGCTGCCGATCAGTCCGCGCCGCGCCATGCAACAGATCGTTGAATATAAGCACGACCCAGGCAACGGTTATACCAATACGCTGCTTTGCTTCATACAGATGTTCGTCGTCAGCAACCATAGCGATACTTGGTACTTTGCCAACAACGACGCAGAGCATTTCACTTTTGACGCCGATGAGAGATTCCTGCCGCTTTACCAGTACGCAGACATCGACAATAAAAAAATCACTCACCTCGACCTGTTTGCTGACAAATTCCTGCCTAAATGCGATCTCGGCGAAATGATCAGCCGCTACATGGTCTCGGTCTTCAGCGAGCGAAAATTATTGATCATGCGTCCGTATCAGATTTATGCGGTGAAGGCCATCATCGACTGCATTCACCAAAATAGGGGCAACGGCTATATCTGGCATACTACTGGCAGTGGTAAGACGTTGACCTCCTTCAAGGCCTCCATCCTGCTCAAGAACAACCTAGACATCGATAAATGTCTGTTCGTGGTGGACCGCAAAGACCTCGATCGCCAAACCCGTGAAGAATTCAACAAATTCCAGCCGGGCTGTGTCGAGGGGAACACTCACACCGAAACCCTGGTACGCCGTCTGCTCTCAACAAATTACGATGACAGGGTCATCGTCACTACCATCCAGAAGCTCGGACTGGCCCTGGATGACAAAAATAAGCGTAAATTCAAGCAGCGATTGGAACCGCTGCGTGAAAAGCGCATGGTGTTTATCTTCGATGAATGCCACCGCTCCCAGTTCGGTGAGAATCACAAGGCCATAAAGGATTTTTTCCCGAATGCCCAACTCTTCGGCTTCACCGGTACACCGATCTTCGAGGACAATGCCAACTATCAGCAGGTCGAGGGCCAACAGGCCTCGTTCGTCACTACTGATAGTATCTTCGAGAAACGGCTCCACACATATACGATCACCCACGCCATCGAGGACAGGAACGTCCTGCGCTTTCATATCGACTATTTTAAGGGAGAAGGGAGGGACAGATTCCGTTCCGGGGAGACGCTGACCCGCAAAGGTGTGGTCGAAGCCATTCTGGAGAATCATAACACCGCCACCAACGGCCGCAAATTCAATGCGATCCTGGCCACAGCATCCATCAATGAGGCCATTGATTATCACCGCCTGTTCTCGGAGACCCAGGCCCAGAAGCAGACCGAAGATGAATTCTTTCGGCCGCTCAACATTGCCTGCGTCTTCTCGCCTCCAGCGGACGGGAACAGGGATATTCAGCAGATCCAGGAAGACCTGCCCCAGGAAAAGGATGACAATAGAGAGGCCCCGGAGAAGAAAAAAGCTGCACTCACAGCGATCATCGCCGACTACAACGCTCGCTTTGGCACCAACCACGACTTTTTCAATTTTGATCTCTATTATCAGGATGTGCAGAAGCGCATCAAGGACCAGCAATACCCGAATCGGGATCTGCCCCAAACCCAGAAGATCGATGTCGTTATCGTCGTAGACATGCTCCTCACCGGATTTGATTCCAAATACCTGAACACCCTGTACATCGATAAAAATCTTAATTATCATGGCCTCATCCAGGCATTGTCACGCACCAATCGGGTGCTCAACGATACCAAGCCCTATGGCAACGTGCTCGATTTCCGCCAGCAAATGGAGGCAGTCGATAAGGCTATTGCCCTGTTTTCCGGCAAGGAAGCCGCTAACCGCGCCAAGGAGATCTGGCTGGTCGATCCCGCTCATGTAGTGATCCTTGAACTTGAGAATGCTGTTAAAGATCTGGATGTCTTCATGAACTCACAAGGCCTGGCCTGCCAACCTGAAGAGGTCGCCAACCTCAGGGGCGACGAGGCGCGCGCCCATTTCATCACCCTGTTCAAGGAGGTGCAGCGTCTCAAGACCAAGCTCGATCAATACACCGACCTGAATGCAAAAAATGCCGACGACATCGAGCGTATCCTCCCGAGTGACAAGTTGCAGGCTTTTCGCGGTGTCTATTTGGAGACTGCGCAACGCCTCAAGCCGATACAGGAACAAGAAAAGGGCTCAGGTCCATTGCAGCAACTCGACTTCGAATTCGTCCTCTTTGCTTCGGCGGTGATCGATTACGACTATATCATGGCCCTGATCGCCCGCTACACTCAGGCCGCACCCGCCAGGCAGAAGATGACCCGAGAAGAGTTGGTCGGACTGCTCTCGTCCACTTCCAATCTCATGGAGGAGCGCGAAGACATCATTGAATACATTGGTATCCTGAAAGCCGGTGAGGGCCTGAGCGAGCAGGATATCCGCCAGGGTTACGAACGGTTTAAAAAAGAGAAATATGCCCGCAAATTGGCGGCCATCGCCTCCAAGCACGGCCTGGGGATGGCATCACTGAAATCCTTTGTTGAGAGCATTATGGATCGGATGATCTTCGACGGCGAACGTCTGAGCGACCTGCTGGCGCCGCTGGAACTGAGATGGAAGGATCGAATGCAAATGGAGTCGGCCTTGATGGAGGACTTGATACCGCTGCTACATCGACTGGCTCAAGGACGGGAAATTTCGGGATTAAGGGCATATGAGCAGAAAAAATAGTATGAATAGAACTGTCCCCAAGCTACGGTTTCCGGAGTTTCGGGGATCGGAGGAGTGGGAAGAGAAAAAGCTTGGTAGTCTATCGAAAATTTTAAGGGGCGGTTCACCGAGACCTATTGATGATTTTATCACCCTTGATATTAATGGTTTAAACTGGTTAAAAATCGGCGATATTGACAAAGACTCAAAGTATATTATACACACGCAAGAAAGAGTCCGAGTTGAAGCTTTGAGTAAAACTCGTGTGGTTAATCCAGGTGATTTGATACTTTCAAACTCAATGAGTTTCGGACGTCCATATATTTTAAAAATTCAATCCTGTATACATGATGGTTGGATAGCAGTAACGGAAATTAAAAAATCGGTCAACACGGATTATCTGTATTACTTAATTTTATCTCCTACAAGTCAAGTGTATTTTTTTAATCATGCAGCAGGCGGTGGTGTTAAAAACCTCAATGCAGACATAATTGAGCTTTTGCCGTCGCCTATCCCATCAGATAAAAAAGAACAACAAAAAATTGCTGATTGCCTCACTTCCATAGACGATCTCATTACCGAGCAAATCCAAAAACTTGACGCACTCAAGGCGTATAAAAAAGGTCTGATGCAGAAGCTTTTCCCGGCGGAGGGTGAAAACGTGCCCAAGTTGCGTTTTCCGGAGTTTCGGGAGCCTTGGAAAATTCAAGTAATGGGGAAGATTTATACATTTATAAGTTCCAATACGTTCTCAAGAGAAAATTTAAATTACGAATTAGGACTTGTAAAAAACATCCACTATGGGGATATTCACATAAAGTTTGCAACTCTGTTTGATATAACGAAGGAAAAAGTACCCTATATTAATTCAGATATTGATTTAACAAATGTAAAGGCAAGTAGTTTTTGTATTGAAGGAGATGTTGTTTTCGCAGATGCTTCAGAGGATTTGAAAGATGTCGGGAAAAGCATTGAACTTATAAAATTAAACAATGAAAAAATATTTTCATGATTACATACTATTTTGGCACGTCAAATTGGTTCAGAAATTCAAATTGGCTTCGCAGGTTATCTTTTTAAGTGTAATAAAGTACGTACTCAGATTCAAAAAGAAGCTCAGGGGATAAAAGTATTAAGCATTTCAACGGGAAGATTGTCTGATATTGAAATATGTTTTCCTCCGAATAAAGTCGAACAACAAAAAATCTTCGACTGCCTCTCTTTCCTAGACGCCCTCATTACCGCCCAATCTCAAAAAATCGACACTCTCAAGTTGCAAAAAAAAGGTCTCATGCAGCAGCTTTTTCCGTCTGCGTATGAGGTGAACGGATGAGCGATAAACTGAAAGTATACACCTATAAAACATTAAAGACTTTGGTCGATAGGTTGCGTTCTGATTTAAAAGACCATGATTTTGTTCTGCTCTTCGCCTACAATTGCACAGGCAAAACCCGCCTTTCGATGGCATTCAAGGATGCCGGTAAAAAGAAAACGACCCGCCCAACTGTGGCTGGTAATGCAGATACACTATATTTTAATGCCTATACTGAAGACCTGTTCCATTGGGACAACGACCTTGAAGAAGATACGGAGCGGGTGTTAAAGATCAATTCTGATTCGAAATTCTTTTCAGGTTTTAAAGAGTTGGCATTGGAAGAGAAGATATTTCGCTATCTGGAACGTTATGCAGACTTCGATTTCAAAATCGACTACGAAAACTGGACGATAACTTTTTCAAAGGGTGAGGCTTCAAATATAAAAGTCTCACGCGGTGAGGAAAACATCTTCATTTGGTGCATCTATCTGGCTCTCTGTGAATTGGCAATAGAGGGAGCAGGAGCGTATTCCTGGGTTAAGAATCTCTATATCGACGATCCGATTTCTTCTCTCGATGATAACAATGCTATTGCGATAGCAAGCGATTTGGCACATTTACTGGAAGAAGGAAAAGGGAAACTGAAAACCGTCATTTCATCACACCATGGTTTGTTTTTCAATGTCATGTGCAACGAAATCAAGCGGGTTTATAAGTCAAAACATAAAAGGTATTTCCTGTATCGATCGAATATGTCTGACAGCTATACATTGCGTGCCACAGATGACACCCCCTTTTTTCACCATGTAGCTATGCTGAGCGAACTGCAGCAGGCAGCAGAATCAGGAAAACTTTATACGCACCATTTCAATATGCTGCGCAGCATTATGGAAAAAACGGCAACTTTTTTTGGCTATAATGATTTTTCCGACTGTATTCACGGTATAGAAGATGATGTGCTTTTTGCCCGTGCCTTGAACTTGTTAAGCCATGGAAAGTATTCTGTTTTTGAGCCGCGGGAAATGGTGGAAGATACAAAGGACCTTTTTAATAAAATTTTGAATGCTTTTTTTAACCGGTACAAGTTTAAACTGCCGGAACTGATTGCCAGTAAAACAAAAGGGACGAAATAACCATGACCGAACAAAACCAAAAAGAACTGGGCAACCTCCTCTGGTCAATCGCCGACCAATTACGCGGCGCCATGAACGCGGACGATTTTCGCGACTACATGCTCTCTTTCCTGTTCCTGCGCTATCTGTCAGACAACTACGAGGCTGCGGCCAAAAAGGAACTGGGGAATGATTACCCCGATAATACGCGCTACCCCAATACGCCTCCCTTGCGCCTGTGGTATGACGCGAACCAGGGGGATATAAAGGATTTCGAGCAACAGATGCGCCGTAAGGTTCATTACGTAATCAAGCCGGATTACCTCTGGAGCAGCATCGCGGAAATGGCGCGAACTCACCACGAAAAATTGCTGAAAACGATTCAAGATGGCTTTAATTACATTGAAAATGAATCCTTCGAAAGCACTTTTAAGGGCCTGTTTTCGGAAATCAACCTGGATTCGGATAAGCTTGGAAGGAATTATGAGGACCGTAACAAAAAGTTGTATACGATCATCAGCAAGATCGCCGAAGGCATCGCCAAATTCTCGACCAGCACCGATATCCTTGGCGATGCTTACGAATACCTGATCGGCCAGTTCGCGGCCGGATCGGGGAAAAAGGCCGGGGAGTTCTATACGCCGCAGCAGATCTCCACCATCCTTTCCGAGATCGTCACCCTGGACAGCCAGGATCCGAGCCTTGGCAAAAAGAGGAAGTTGAACAAGGTGATGGATTTCGCCTGCGGTTCCGGCTCTTTGCTCCTCAATGTGCGCAAGCAGATCGGACCGGATGGCATCGGCAAAATCTACGGCCAGGAAAATAACATCACCACCTATAACCTGGCGCGCATGAATATGCTGCTGCACGGGGTGAAGGATTCGGAATTCGAGATCTTCCACGGCGATTCACTGAAAAATGAATGGGACATTCTGAAAGAGGCCAATCCAGCCAGAAAACTGGAGTTCGACGCCGTGGTTGCCAATCCGCCCTTCAGCTTACGCTGGGAACCCGGCGAGGAGTTGGCTCAGGATTTTAGATTCAAGGATTATGGCTTGGCGCCCAAGTCTGCCGCTGACTTTGCTTTTCTGCTGCACGGTTTCCACTTCCTTGCAAAGGAAGGCGTGATGGGCATCATCCTTCCCCACGGCGTATTGTTCCGCGGTGGTGTGGAGGAACGCATCCGTACCAAACTTCTCAAGGACAACCAAATTGACACCGTCATCGGTCTGCCGGCGAATCTCTTCTTTTCCACCGGCATCCCGGTCTGTATTCTCGTACTGAAACGATGCAAAAAGCCGGATGATGTCCTCTTCATCAATGCCAGCGAACACTTCGAGAAGGGTAAGCGCCAGAATCGGCTCCTGCCGGAACACATCGACAAGATCGTCTCGACCTATCAATTCAGAAAGGAAGAAGAACGATATTCCCTGCGGGTTTCGATGGAGGAGATCGAAGCCAATGACTTCAACCTGAATATTTCTCGATATGTCAGCACAGCTATGCCGGAGGAAGAGATCGATCTTCTTGGGGTGAATCAGGAGCTTGTGGCATTGGAAGAAAAAATCAAGGAAAATACAAAAAAGCACAACGAATTCCTAAAAGAACTCGGCCTGCCACTTTTGCCTGATCAGACCGAGCAAAAGGAATAGCTCGTAGGAAGAACTCAGATCAACACCAAATAGTAGGAATGCCGCATATTATTACTGACGGAAGTATGATTGAAAGGGGGGTGAGTCATGGCTGGGGTTGTGCAGTGGCTGAAAATATTTGAAAACGTGAGCTGCTTTTATCGTCATATGGTGATGCTTCCACTATGGAATAAGTATCCTGACTATCAAAGCAACAATATCCATGCGTTGGCGATATTCCTGGAAGGATATGCATTCGAACGCCAGGGGCGGCGTCCGGACTACTTCCATGCTGCCGTAGATACTCTTTTTAAATGCGCTGAAAACAACGAGTTGAAAGCGGATGAGATATGGTTTTATTTCAGCCAATTGTTGAAAAGAAAAGGTCTTAACATTAAAAATAACCCTCTATATCCTTCGAGCAACCCTGACAACTTACAGAACTTCGGGCGTGTATTATCAGTAATCGAAGCGATACCCGATTTTGCTTATTCCATTCGCACTGAAATAGGTAATAATAGCAATCTGAATGAATGTTTTTCGAAATTAATTTCAATACGGGGTATAAAAGAAAAGATCGCTTCATTTTATTTGCGAGATCTGGCTGTTATGCTAAAACTAAATCTTACCAATAATTCGAATAGACATCTTCTCCAGCCAATCGATATTTGGGTAAAAAGGACAGTAGAGTTTTTATCTGGGAAAAAAGACCTGGACAAAGGGCAAGTTGCGGAATGGATTATTCAAAATGCAATTCAAGATGATTTAAATCCAGAACATATCAATATGGGCATCTGGTTTTATGGCGCATATATCGCAAATAGTGAATACCGGTTGAATAAAACACTAAGAAAAATAGATGAAGCGCAGAATTTGATCGATGAATTTTATCAAAGAATAAAGAATGTAATTCAAAACTGTAAAATCAAATAAAAATCTGGAAGTGACAGGTTCTTGGGATCATGAAACTGCGCCCAGTCGCGTTTTTCGCGGAATTCAAGGATCCGTTCCATCAACGATTCCAGGT
>JAFGNQ010000084.1 GCA_016926925.1 Candidatus Aminicenantota bacterium | reverse complement strand
GCGCAGCCGGACCCGGACCCGGCTCGGTGGTGCGAAAGGATCTGCCTGCGCCCTGTCAATATCGAGCTGGTATTCACCGAAGTCATAGGTCCCCTCAATGTCCTTATACGCTTTGTAACCTCTACCGTCGATCTGCGACAAAATCATCTTCAAATCATCTCGACTGCGCATCATCTCACCTTTTCCACCTTATTACATTCGGGGGACATCCGCATTCAATCCAAGTATAATAATCACAATAATCGATTATACCTGGAATCAGGTATGATGTCCCGGAATTAAAGCATGGGGCGGTGTCATTGGAGAGGGAATTCGAGTGTGGTATAATGCCTGATCTCATGGGAATGAAAACCATCCTCCGAACGGGGCTGCTGAACAGTCTGTTCCAAATCTTGTTTTTAGTATTTCTGTATGCCGTCGGTCATTCCGCCCCCTTGAGTGCCGGTCCGACCTTGAGGTATGTCCTACTCGCAGCCCTTGTTCTTATTCCCAGCATCATTTGGACTCTCTTCTTCTACCTTCAAGACCGTTACGAACACGAACCCATTCCTCTCATCATCGCCTCGTTTATGGCCGGAATGGCGGCTGCTGCGCTCGGCTTCGAGCCTCTCAACCGTTTCTTCTTTCGTGTCCAGGAGTGGATATACGCTTCTCTGCCTCTTTTTATCCTGGGTTCCTTTTTGGTCAAAGCATCCATAACCAGCGCTCTGTTTTACCTTGTCCTCCGTTACGGATTTCTCCCCCTGAAAGAATTCAATGAACCGGCCGATGGAATGTTCTACGGCGCCGTCACAGGAACGGGTTTCGCTTTCGTTTACAGCTTCAACTATCTGGTCGCCCACCCTTCCTTCACTCTCTATATTATCGGCTTCACGGCTACGGTGAATGTTCTGATCTACAGCTCCGTCGGCGCTCTGATGGGATATATCCTGTCACAAATCAAGTTCGGGCAAAAAAATCCCAGGATATATTCACTATTAACGATTTTTTTAGGAATGTTCTTCCTTGGAGTCTTCCATCTTGTCGGCGAACTCTTCTTCGTCTCCGGAATTCACCACGCTTTCTGGCTGTGTTTCATTTCGGTGATGATCTACTCGCTCATCATACTGAGTTACTGCACCATTAAAATGCGACGACTCAGCGAGAAAGGAATTCATGCGGGCCGCACATACAAATTCCGTTTCAACCTGCCTGCGGCTCTCTTAATCGTGCTCCTTATTCTTATTTCCGGATTCGTATCCCACCAGGGAATGCTCGGGAAAAAATTTTCGAGCGACGATCCCGGTTTTTCTTTTCGCTACCCCCACTCTCTCTCGACGCAAGCCCTTCCTACATTTGCCGCATCATCGCTGTTGTTGAACAAGACGACAAAAATCCTCTTCTCCGGAGAAAACGCCAGCCCTGCCTTCACGATGACCGTAAAGGCAGATAAATGGAGGGAACAAAGCCGGGACTTCGACCCCCTTCGCTACCTTGAATCTGTGCAGACGGAGAGTATTCTCATCGAGACCATGCAATTAAGTGGGAAGAAGGCCAGACGCATCGCCTACAGCTATCTGGAAAAAGGCAGGCGTCCGGAGTTCCCGTTCCCCGAGTTCATAAAAGTCTATACGGACATCATCACCTTGAATGAGGATGTTATCGTCTTTTCCTACAAAGCAGCATCAGAACATTTCGAGGAGGGATTGCTACTGTACGACAGAATCTTGAACAGCCTGAAATGGGATGACTGAAACGAGATAAAATGAGACGGAGGAAACCACGATCGCTCATTATTTGTTTCTGTCTCTTCAGCCTCCTGCCATGCTTCGGAGCCGATGAAATCCCTTCTGATGTCACCCCCTATGTCCGCCTTGGTCATTTGGTCAAAATCTCCATATTCCGGAATCCGCTGGTCGATAAGGAAACGGGAAGCATCCTGGAAAGCGGACAATTGCTTCGGGAGGAAGTGGTCTCCATGCCTGTCGGCTCGGGAACCATCATCAGCGAGGACGGGCTGGTTTTGACGAACTACCATGTCTACCGAATGGATGACAACATCCACTATGATGAAAAAACACGAACCCTGGTGACCGCCCAGCCTGCCGGCAGAAGCATGCTCGTCTATGCGCTGTGGGATAACGATCCATTGAAAGTTCCGGAGCTGCGCTATTTAGCCGATCCCGTCAGCCTCGATGAAAATCATGACACAGCCCTCTTGAGAATTGTGATGGATAAGGAGGGAAATGTATTGGGTGACAGCACATTCTCCTTCGTCAAGATCGGAAATCCCTATGCCATCAGATTGAATGAGACACTCGCGATTTTCGGCTACCCTTCCAAAGGAGGTGATACGATAACCATTACAGAGGGAAAATTTCTGGGCTACTACCGCGACCGGCGTTTTCCCGGATTGGACGGCTTCATCAAGACAAACGCGGCCATGGCACCTGGAAACAGCGGCGGCGCCGCCATGAATAAAACAGCGCTGGTGGGAATCCCCACGGCCGTAACACCGCCGACTTTAGCCGGATCGGACCTGGGTTATATTCACCCCGTGACTTGGGCGGCAAAAGTGCTCACGGTAGCCAAGGACAAATTCAAACTAAAGGCGCCCAAAATCCCTCATGCCTGGCTTCAAAGCGAACACAACACGGATGAAACCCACGACAACATCTACGTCACCGGCAGAGTCGTCTCCAGTCACAGCCGGCAGGGAATCGGGGCAAATGTGATCATCGCCCGCGAGGACAGGACCCTGGATCAGATCGAAAGCCTCCACCTTGAACTCCAGGTGGT
>JAFGNQ010000478.1 GCA_016926925.1 Candidatus Aminicenantota bacterium | reverse complement strand
GTCTTCCTCATGGTCGGCGCCATAGTAACATCATCCCTCAGGCCTGTCAAACCTCAAATGCAGCGCCGAATTTCAGGCCACAATCTCGTAATCGACCACACATACTAAGAGTCTGCTCCTCGCATAATCCTCCCAGTTCAGGTTGAAAAAGGGGAGGAAATTTATTATCATATCGATTCCGCTGGGAAGTCGTCCAATGGCAGGACACATGACTCTGGATCATGGAATCGGGGTTCGAATCCCTGCTTCCCAGCCACTCATTACGGTTTATGGGTGTTTCGTTTTATACCGTAACATCCAGCGACATTTTTTTTGAAAAATTCAGGCTAAAAATATCGGGAATAGACAGACCAGAGATTGTCCCCAAGGTTCCAGTAAGCTTCGACGGCATTTTCGGCGATTTTCCGGCAGTAGCCTGTCAAATAATCCCGCGCTTTTTGCGGATCCTCCTTGTACAGTCGTAAGGCCTCTTCCTCGGTTTTCTGCTGTCCGCCGAAGACATCCCCCTCGATCTTCTTCCATACTTTCTCTAGGTCCTGTTTCATATGCTGCCACCGGAACTGGGCCAGCTTGCTGGCTCTGCGGAAGGCCCACCAGGCACATTCTCTGTTGAATCCCGATCGCCCGCCTACTCTGTACGAATCCGGCATCCGGGAAATACCGCAGTAAAAAGGCGTATGCGGTGTTGCCGCAGGATTGTCGTATCCCAACCAGACAACGCCTCCGATCATATCCGGAAGCCAGTTCCTGGACTGGGTGATCTGAAGGTAGGTGCTGGCCCTGTGGGCGATCGTCCTCTCTCTCTTCACACCCAAAAGCTCTCGCAATTCCTCGCTCATGAAAGGGGTGGCAACCGGGCTTTTGACGGCCTCTCCTTTCTTGTCGACAACCGTCAGATCCCTGGTCATATCGTACTCGGTTCCCTCATAGGTATCCCTGAAAATAACCAGAAGATCTTGAACCGAAAGCTTTTTATCGGGCTTAACGGAAAAAGGATAATTTTCCGAATTGTAATCCAATTCCAATGAAGGGGCGACCAGACTCAAAACCCGCCACTCGCGGGGACGGCAGAGCATGTGAGTCCTCGATTTCGGATTGTAAGCGTAGCAGACTTCGAAAGGCTTACCGCTCTGTGCGTCCCACCAGCCCATCTCGACAGCCAAGGAACGGATGTTTTCCGACGCCATGAAGTAATCTTCGTTTTCCAGATCGATCTGACGTATCCGGCTGGCATTGGATGATACACCGACATGGTCGTCCGGAACCCGCTGCGCCGCCCAGACAGCACCTTTGCGTCCTTTTCCCGGACCGTAAATCTCGAAGTGCCAAACTTCATTGGGGTCGGCGAATGTGAGGCACTCTCCTGTATCGATGTACCCGAACTCTTTAGTCAGCGCATCAGCCACTTTTATCGCCTCCCGGGCCGTCTTCGCCCTCTCCAACACCAGGCGGAACAACTCGGGAGCATCGATAATCCCTTCTTTGCTATCGAGTTCCGGCCTTTGCCCTATGGTCGTTTCACCGATGGCCAACTGGTATTCATTCATGACCGGATAACAGGTATTGATATAGCCGTAGGTCTCCGCTGCTTGAGGGATTCTGCCTCTCGGCAGCTTATCCGGGTGTTCAGGACCCTTGACCTCTTTGGGCTGGAAATAAAGCACACACATATCCCCCGGATTGTGTTTCAGGTGCGGCACGATGTTGATCCAAGTCCTGTCGCTTCCGCTGTCGCAGGAGTGGGAGGTCATGGTTGAGCCGTCGACGGAAGCAAGCCTGCCGACGAGAATACTCGTACAAGCTAACATATCGTCGGTCGGATCTTCTGAATTTTGAGGTGCGCCTACAGAGAGCCGCCCTAAAGACAAAAAAAGCAGCATGATCGCCACGAAAATCAAAGCATCGAGAACCTTTTTCATACAACACTCCTTTCAGCAAAAAAGACATAAAAATATCTTCTTTTTAGAAATCATAGAAACCTTTAGCCGGAAAATTCACCAAGGAACCGTTCAAGACAAGTGTACACTGACTCATGCGAATCAACCGATCTTCAAATCTATTATCATAGGGTATGTGTGAAGTCAATCAAGGACGGGTTATTCACAAGATTGACCGGAGTCCCGGGCTGTGGTATAAGCTACAGAGAAATCGCTGTATCTGAATTGTGAAGCAATGGACTCGAGTAAAAAAAGAATCCGCCTCCTGCTGGCTATTCTGATTACCGTTACAGGTGCCTACCTTCTTTACGATTACCTGGCGACAAAAGCCCAATCCAAAAGTCTTCGACAGACTGAAGCCAATTGGCTGACCGAAAAGTACGGTCCCAAGCTGTATTCGCAAAACGATGAAGAGCTGATCATCAGGGATTTCTACAACGACCGCAAAGGCGGTTTCTTCGTCGATGTAGGAGCGGGCCATTACCAAATCAACAGCACGACCTATTACCTGGAAAAACATCTGGGCTGGAGAGGAATCGCTATTGATGCCATCCCTAACTATGAAAAACAATACTTGGAGAAGAGGAAAAACACACACTACTTCAGCTTTTTCGTCGCAGATCGCTCGGACACCGAAGTCGATTTTTACATGATACAGAAGAACAGAAGGCTTTCCACAGGCGATGAAGAAGCCGCAAAAAAAGAGGGTGAGTACACATCGATCAAAGTGCCCACCATCACGCTGAATGACCTCTTGGATCGAGAGGAAGTTATCCGGTTCGATCTGCTTTCCATGGATATCGAACTGGCTGAGCCGGCTGCATTAGCCGGTTTCGATATCAGGCGGTTCAAACCTTCCCTCGTCTGCATCGAGGCTCATGAGGAAGTCCGGGATCAAATCCTGGATTATTTCAACAAAAATGATTACATTGTGATCGATAAGTACAAGGGATTGGACCCACTCAACATTTACTTCACACCTAAGCGATAAATCCATCTCCCTTGAAAGCACGCCCTGAATAGGCAACAACCCCAATCGTCCGACGCCGATGGAATGGCTTCCGAAACCTACTTCGGCCGGAATAATGAAAAACTGGTGACTCTTCCGAAAATGATCGAGGGGGGGGTGGATGCCGTGTTCTTCGCTGTCTTCAATGCACAGGGCCCTCGGACAGAAGAGCATATGCAGTGGTCGCTGAGAAAATCACCCCTCAAATCATCTCAAGGGGCGATTGACGTATCAGGCCTCTCATGCCAAATTGAGTACTGGAAAGAGAGAGAAAGATGGCTCTAAAATCCGATTTCGTTTTTCCTTTTTCCACATAAGTAGGACGACTAAATTCTCGAGAGTCCATATCGGAAATGAGTATTCCGAGAAAGGAGGACACACTTGACTGTATTCGGCAACTATATTAAAAGTATAGAAGATAAGCCCGAAGTTTCTCCCCCTGATGATAACGGGAATAAATTCACTGAATCTATGGCAATGAATTCAGCAAAGATTCTCCTGCTCGATTTCGAAGCCGAGAACCAGAAGTATTTCGAAGACAGAAGTTACCCTGTGTCTTTGAAAAAGACAAACTGGAAATCCAACTCTATCGAAAGCATAATCATTCCCGAGGAATGCAGCGTAATTCTCTATCAAGCCGACAGTAACAGTCCCATCAGCAGCGCCCACGCCAGAGACGCGGATAAGTTCAAAGCCCTTGTTGAAAAAGGAGGGAGTGTCGTTTGTTTCATCGGTGACTGTCAGTCCTTTCATCTGACGAATTTCAGCGGTATCATTCCGAAATTCAAATTGGACGACTATGAAACGGCGAACATTTTCACTTCGATAAAAGAAGAACCCTTTGCTTCTATATTCGACACATTCGGCGGATCCATAAAGCGGGCAAAGAAGTTGATCACAGAGGCCATGGCCGTTGGGACCAAAATCGACTTAAAGACTTGGGATCCGAAAGCCGACGGCGAAATGCAGGTACTTGCTGCTAGTTCTGACGGGTACCCGATATCATTCGCCATCAGACATGGCAAAGGATATTTTCTGTTTCTTCCCTGGTTTGGGGAAAACAACACAAAGGTGGCTGAAATGATTTTGAACGAAAAGTTTCCAAAAATCGAAACACAAGAGACGGCCGGCAAGGTAACCGCCTGGCTGGAGAAGGAAGAGTATTCTTTTCCCGGACTGCACGACCTCTTCAAGGAAAAAGAGGAAGCCCGGAAAAAATACGAGCAAGCACTGGCAAAGATCGATAAAAAAATCGAAGAAATCAAGGAAAAACAGCAGACTCCATTTCAACAAATGCTCATTACAGATGGACGTCATCTGAAAAAATCTCTCATAACCGCCCTGGAATTCATCGGATGGAAAAAAGTCGTCGATGTGGATCAGTACTGGAAAAATGTGGTGCGCAACAAAGAAGAGGACATTTGGCTCCTGGAAAACGAAAGCGGCCCCATCGAAACGTTGATCAAAACGGATTCCGTTTTTCTTGTCAATGTCGTTGGCAGCGATAAAGAGGCGTCCGACGAGGATTGTGCCGTACTGCAGAAGTTCAAGGGAAGACGAATGCAGGAATTCGACAACACCAAGATGAAAGCCATCCTTATAGGCAACTATTTCAAAAATGAAGAAGCGGGCTTCCGGAAAAATCCCTTCAACGAAGTTCAGATTGCGGATGCGGAAAAAGATGCCAATGGTCTTATAACCACTTACGAGCTGTTCAAAGCCGTCAAGGCTGTTATGGAAGACAAAATCAAGAAAGAGGAAATTCAGAAACAGATGAAGGAACAGCAGGGCCTCATAAAGTTCTCCCTCCCCTAACAAACAGGGAACAGGCCATTTTTTCCAGCGATAAGAGAAAAAATCGCCTGTCCAAATTTCCCGAAGCCTAACAACCTGCCCGATAGAAGTGCCGGGCATATACCCCATTTTTCAGGAGAGATGCCCTGCACCTTATCGAAGAAAATACAGACTTACAGCGTAACTCAAGCCTATTTCGGTAACAATGCTGTATCCACGATCCTCCCATCGGATTCGTATTTGATTACTTTCAGCCTCTTCATGTAATCCTTGACAACGTTATAAAGAAACATTTCCGTTTCGATTTCGGCAAAGGGAACCAGGTCAAGCGAAGTTAAAAACTTCAGGAGCAACTCATCGAGGACAACCCAATAGAGCCCTTCGGGATTGATGTGCTGACCCTTAATAAGAACGGAGACTGGGTCGATGCGGCTTATCATTCCCAGCGCAAGCTCTTCTTCAGTCACAGGCGGTTTGGACGAATCGTAAGCGAAACTCATCCCGGAGGTCTGGAGCGAGAGGTCATCGGTATACTCGACCATAGTGGTGGAGAACTCGAGTCCGGCAAGAATTTGAGCCCCGGCGAGAAGTGCCACGGCGATCTTTGACCCGAGACCGGAGACAGGGTCATAGCCGTAAGGCACGGCTCTAAGGATATCGTCACCCACTACTTTTCCCTTGTATATCCGGTGAGAAATGTATCCACTGGACTCGATCGCAATGACCGGGTAATTGCCGGGCAGAGGAATTCCGCTCCTGTTTACCGCATCCAGCATGGCATCTGTAATCAGGTTTCCGAGGGGAGTGTCTCTGAAAGGATTTCCGGTTTCCCATTGTTCCTCCAAATTCCACGAAGCCGTAGCGATTCTTTCAGAATAAACCTGTCCGAATCTCGGGTCCGATTCGATGCCGTTCTTGAGTTCACCGAGAGATCCGAGAATGTGGAAGTCCTTTCTGATTCCCTCGTTGATTTCGTAGAGCCTGTAATTGAGAAGTTCGACCCGGCCATGGATAAAGTTCACGTTCAGCTCGCCCAGGTATCTGTTGAAGGCACCTGCCTGAACAATGATTTTCCCGTTTACGATTTCGGGTTCAGGAATGGCATCATGGGAATGTCCGCCGACTATGATGTCGATACCCGGAACTTGGGAGAGATAAAGCTCATCCGGCAATTTTCCCAGGTGCGAAAGACAAATTACGATCTCGCACCCCCTGGCTCTCAAAATTTCGGCAGATTTTGCTGCAGCGGCAATCGGTTCTTTGAGCATGGAGTTGACTTCTGCGGAGTAATGATAGGGATCCGTCGTGACCACCCCGATCAAACCGATACGGAGGCCTCCCCTATTCAGGATCATATGCGGCCGAACGAACTGTCTCAAGGGATGGGCGGGAGGCAGCTTGATGTTGGCACAGAGAACAGGTAACGACACGGGACTCTTTCCTGAAGTTATCCCGGCTAAAATCGCGGCAAGATTGTCCGGTCCCAGATCGAACTCGTGATTGCCAAGACACATGACGTCGTACATGCTTTCCATGAGCTTCAGCTCTTCATAACCCAGATACTTGTTGAAAGCAAAGGTCCCTACAAAAGCATCTCCCGCATGGAGGACGAGCACTTCCCCATTGTCATGCCTCGCTTTTCTGATGAGATACGACACTCTGGCCATTCCACCATAGTGATCCATGGGCCCAAAGGGAAAAAGGTGAGAATGGGTATCATTGGCGTGCACTATCGTCAGTTTCTGCCCGGAACAAAAAAAAGGCACGGCCAAGGCGATAAAGAAAATGAACAGAACAACACAACACTTTCGAAGCATAGTTAACCTCCTTTTTTAAAATTTCCTATTTTGAAAATAGGACGGATCGTCGAGGTCTATGCCGAACCTCTCAATCCATAGAGAATGTAATCCCAAGCGATGTCGGAGTTGTTAAGAAGACGTCAAGAGTTTGTTAAATCTTCATGAATCCTAAAAATCGCATGCTCTTAGCCTGTATTTCCGTTTGCGCAACCGAGCAATTAAGCTGGGGAAGAAGAGCGAGTCATTGTCCGTATGAGTCGCATGGTGGGAAGTGGGAGGTCTTCGACAAAGATGGAAGCTGAATCGCTCTTGCTATTGTCATTGGCTTGTGGATCATCACAGAAACGGAATTGCCTACGTTGAGCTTTAAATGACAAGACAAAAAAGCGAGGATTTCCGCCGACGTCGCAGAAAATCCC
>JAFGNQ010000477.1 GCA_016926925.1 Candidatus Aminicenantota bacterium | reverse complement strand
TAGGAACAAAAGCATCGACCGTTTTTATGAATAATCCAGGTTGATTATTGGGGGCAAATTAGTATCTAATAGGAAATCGCATTGCGGAGATCCTCCTTTGGAGTTTTTATACAGCTTTTGCATCCTGAGCATATTTCTGATCGTCGGCAAGATACTCCGGGCCAATATCAAGATACTTCAGATTCTCTTTTTGCCTTCCGCCATCGTCGCCGGATTCCTGGCCTTGGCTGTCGGACCTTACGGGATGGGATTGATTCCGAACTGGATCATATCCAACTGGACTCCCTTACCGGGAGCCCTGATCAACGTCGTCTTCGCTTCTCTTTTCCTGGGAGTTCAAATCCCTGGGATCAAAACCATATGGAATTACGGCGGCTCCCAGCTCTGTTTCGGTGTCGTGGCCGGAATGGGACAGTATTTCATCGCTCTGTTGGTGACGGTTCTCCTGCTCATGCCGCTGTTCGGCGTCAACTCCACATTCGGATGTATTCTGGAAATCGGTTTTTCTGGAGGCCACGGGACAGCCGCCGGGATGAAAGATGTCTTCAAAAAGTACGGCTTTGAAGCCGGCGGCGATCTCGCGCTCATGTCCGCTACCGTCGGAGTCATAACGGCGGTCGTAGTCGGGATGATCCTGATCAACATCGCCATCAGAAAAGACTACTGCACCTATCTGAGCGAGAAACGGGGGATCCCCGCCTACAAAAAGAAGGGCCTCATCCCCGAATCGGACAGGTTCTCCATCGCCACGGCAACCGTCGCTTCAGAAGCCATCGAACCGCTGACCTTTCATTTCGGCATTATCGCCATCGCTATCACCCTCGGCTGGGCTATTCTCTCAGGATTGCAGTTCCTCAATCAGGAATTCGATAAATTCCCCCTCTTCCCCCTAGCTATGATCGGGGGGCTGATCGTCCAGAAATTTTCCATCCGGACTCGAATAGACAAATATTACGACAAAAGCACTTTCGACAGAATCCTGGGCTTTGCCCTCGATATCTTGGTCATATCTGCCATCGCCACCATCAAACTGGATGTCTTTCTCGAGAATGTGCTGCCATTCAGCATCCTCATGATTACAGGAATTCTCTGGATGGTGTTTTGTGCTATCTTCCTTGCCCCACGGATGTTCAAAAAATATTGGTTCGAAAGGGGGATCACGGAGTTCGGCATGCAGACCGGGGTTACGGCCATAGGCCTCTTTCTGCTCCGTGTCGTGGATCCCCTCTACAAGACGGATACGGCCAAGGCCTTCGGCTTCAAACAGATGATCTATGAGCCCTTTTTAGGGGGAGGCTTCATCACCGCTTTCGCTCCGATGCTCGTCTCAAATCTTGGCATCTGGCAATCTATCGGTATTGCCTTCACTTTCATGGTGGTTTTTTTCATCATCTCCCTATCCAGCGGCTGGGTTATATTCAAACCTACGCTCCAATCCAAAGAATAATCCGGATCGAAGGCTCATCACAAAGATGATTATCCTGATATCTATTAGGGCAACAGAATGAATCTTCCCATCGGATTCATTTGCGGTCTTCATAGCAGGTAATCATTAGTGCAATGCATTTGGATCAGTAGTCATCCAGGTGGACAAACTCGGCGTCCTCGAGCCACGTTTTCGGGCGTTCCACCATGGTGATGATGTGATCTAAAACCATACCCTGTTTTTTCTCTTCCTCAACGAGCTTTTGCAACAAAGATTTGTCTTCTTCGGAATCCGTTTTTTCAATCATCTCCGCATAGAATTTTTCTTTCTTCAGGATGAGGTCACGGGCCTCCTTGTACAGCCGGAGTTGATCGAGGTCGCAGCTGAATGTCTCCTTTTGGCCGTGCATTTCCTCGAACAGTTTCCGGGCTTCACGAAAGGCCTGGGTTTTTTCCATCTCGACTCCGGGTTTGGTTCTCATACTGTCCAGAATAGAGAGGTGCTTCTCGTGATCCTCTGCAAGCATCATAAGTATGTTCTTAATCCCTTCGTTCGTGCGGCATATGCGCGCCAATTCGCGGTACGTTGCGATCGTTTCGTTTTCCATATCAATAGCTAACTTAATAGATTCCATATGTTCCTCCTTTGGGAGTTCAATCAAGCAAAGCCAGAAATTCAGAGACCCTCTGAGCACAGTTTTTGATGGGCTTGGGGAAAACGAGTTTGGCCCCCGCCTCGACTAGCGGAATGAATTTATCCAGTTCCAGGCCTGAAGTTTTCGCTGTCAAGGCGACTCTCAGGGGGTGGTAAAGGTCCTTCCCTTTGCATCCGGTTTCTTTCTTTATCTCCTGGGCTGCTGAAGCGAATATTTCGTAACTGAATGCTTCAATCCCGGACAATTTATCCGAAAAACTCCGGACGACCTTCGCAAAGCATGCGGTCTCGAGAACATCCAAGACATCCGCCTCTAGATGAGAAGGGGTGAAATCGAAAAAAAGAGCAAAATGAGGGGGGAGATCGGCAAAGCGATCGACTTTTTCCGCGAAGGCTTCAACAGCCGCTTCCAACCAGCGCCAATGAGCCTCCGGCATGTCATCCGGCAGATACCCGGCCTCCCTTAGGTAGGGATAGGCGATTTCAGCTTTCCCATGAGCGGTCAACTTTTTGATGTGCTGGCGGTTCATCCAGTGGAGTTTATCGTAATCGAAGATGGCCGAGGACCGGGAGACTTTTTGCAGATGGAAGAGACGCACCAGGTCGTCATTCTGGAGAATCTCTCTCTCATCTGGCGGGGACCATCCGAGAAGAGAGAGGTAGTTAAAGAGAGCCTCAGGTAAAATACCTTCTTTGGCAAACTGGTCCACAGCCGTAGCCCCGTGACGCTTGCTCAGCCTTGCATTGTCCTTCCCCATGACCATGGAAAGATGGGCAAAGAGGGGGGGGGCAAATCCTAAGGCTTGATAGATCAGAAGCTGTCGAGGTGTATTCTGGATGTGGTCTTCGCCCCGGATGACATGGCTTATGTTCATCAACGCATCATCCACAACCACAGCATAATTGTAAGCGGGAAGCCCTTTCGAGCGGACAATTACGGGATCACCGATCAGCGTCAGATCGAACTGGAGCGGACCTCTTACCAAATCGGTGAAGCCTATCACTCCCTCGTCCGGGGTGAGCAAACGAACAGCGGCCGGCTCCCCCGCCTTGATGCGCTCGAGAGCGATATTGAACGGGACGGATCTACATTTCCCGCTATAACCGGGCATTTGTCCCGCTGCCAGGGCTTTCTTTCTCTCACTTTCGATTTCCTCGGGAGGACAAAAACAATAATAGGCTCCGCCCCCGGACAAAAGCTTCTCTGTCTGGGTCCTGTAGAATTCCGAACGCTCGGATTGCCGGTAGGGGCCGTAGCTCCCTCCGACATCAGGCCCCTCATCCCAATCCAGGCCGAGCCAGCGCAAGTCGTCCATCAGCTTGCGGTCATATTCCGCCGAGGATCTCTCGACATCGGTATCCTCGACCCGCAAGACAAAAACACCCTGCTTCTGTCGGGCAAAGAGCCAGTTAAAAAGAGCCGTTCTGGCATTGCCCACATGGAGAAGACCTGTGGGACTGGGGGCGAAGCGTACTCTGACGGTGTTCATCAAGAATCATAGTAATATTGTGCCCAGCTTGAGTCAAGGCTTGAAGCCGGCATTTCTGTTTCGGTGAAAGAGACAGCGGAAAAGAGCAAAGCCATCATCAATTAGGATGTATCAGTGTTAGGTGAAAAGAGAGTGCGAGTCATCGCTCGTTTGAGTCGCAGGTGGTTCCATAGCTGGGCGAGTCACTGTCTGTTTGAGTCGCATGGTGGTGGGTGGAGGGGTCTTCGACTCAAACAGACAGTGAGGAGCACCTACTCTTGCTGTACGATTTGAGATCATCGTAAAACAGAGAGCATTTATCTTGGAAGCTCTCCGGACTTAAAACTCGGGGAACCTTTTCCGCGGATTTACGTATATATATCTGAAGGTCGAAAAAAATGAAACAGGAGGTCACAATGAACATCAAAGAGAAAGTCGGAATTTTTGCCTTGGCTGTTTTGCTGACATTAGTCGGATTCAGCCTGGTTGCCGCGCCCGCCGTTGATATAGTCAAGGTCGGGAAATATGCCGGCTATGAAATCATCTCCAACGTGCTGGCGAAAGCCAATCTCCCCTTCCACATCTCCAAATACTCCAAAGGATAATTTTTTATGAAGGAAGGAGCATGGAGCCGTATGATTAAACTCCGGGATCGGCTGGCCTCCATTATTGAGAGAAGGTTTCTCTCAATCTCAACAGGCAGATTAAGCCTTCAAGGCCAGCCGATCCCAACCCGCACTCTCCCGCCTCGCTTTTTTCAATAACCCCCCCTGGTTTAAACCCCAACTCTTACTGTCCGTTTTACTTTAAAAAACAAAAGGCCTTTTCTGCACAACGAAACAAAAGCCTGTTATGAAGGCGGGAACCCGCCGAACAAAACCGGAGAAAAACGTGATGTCGCGACAAAGACGGAGATCAGTCCGTTTGGCGCACCATGTCCAGGAGTTCGGCCAAAACCATGGCCGTCGCTCCCCAGACCTTATGGCCTTCGAACTCATAAAAGGGGACCGCAACCCGAACACCCCTGATGATCCAGTCTTCTTCACGCCTGTTTCGAGGATCCAGCAGATGGGCCAGAGGCACTTCGATCATTTCTGAAACCTCTTTGGGCGAAGGAGAAAAATCCGGCCTCCGGGGCGTGGTGGCGACTATGGGAAAAATGCAAAAATTGCTTGGAGGGATGTAGAGCGGCGTGAGCTCACCCATAACGCAAACGGAATCGGGAGGGATATCGAGTTCTTCCCGAGCCTCTCTCAGGGCTGTTTGAGGAAGGCTCTCCCGGGGATCTTGCCGTCCTCCGGGAAATGATATTTGCGCCTGATGACGACTCAATCGCGCTGTCCGTTTCGTCAGTATGAGGTGCAGTTTTTCTTCTCTGGGATACAACAGGACCAGCACACCCGCTTTTGTGCAGTCGCCACTGATTTCCTCATAGGCTCTGTGTCCGGGCCTGGGTCTGGGCGCCATCTTGAGCTGCGCTTTCAAACCGGGGTTTCCCTTCTTGAGGTTCTTCCCGAGAGTTTTTATGAAGACGGAATCCTTACCGGGTGGGAATGAAAGCTTATCGCGCCGGTTCATCGGTCCGATCCATCACTCAATGTGTTCGAATCTCTTGAAATAGAGCCATTTTGTGTATTGCGTCCGACCTCCCTGTTAACCCAAGGAGAAACAGGAAAAAGGATATCATCAATGCTTCTATCCGATTCAGCCTTCTTCAAAGAAGAGCAATACGGTTGCCCAGGCGGCAATCGCTTCTCCCCGGCCTATGGGGCCAAGTCCCTCATGTGTTCGTGCCTTTATGCCCAAGCTCTCTGCTTGCAACTTCAGGATGCGGCAAAGGACATCCTTCATCTTCGGAATATGAGATGCGAGCTGCGGTTTTTCCGCTATGACGACAGAATCGATGTTGGCAATACGGACTTTCTTTCTTTCCATCAACTTCACGACCGTTTCAAGAAGCTTCGTGCTCCGCACGTCCTTGAAACTCATATCTTTATCCGGGAACTGCTGGCCGATATCTTTCTCTCCCATTGCCCCCAGGAGGGCGTCGGCAATGGCATGGATCAGGCAGTCCCCGTCCGAATGGCCTAAGAGTCCTTTATGATAGGGAACAGCAATTCCTCCCAGATAGAGATCTCTCCCGTCTACCAGTCTGTGAATATCAAAACCGATCCCCGTCCTAATCTTCACAAAAGGCCTCTGCAATTTTAAGATCATCAGGGGTGGTGATTTTGAGATTCCTAGGATCCCCCGGAACCAAAAATATGCTCCCCCCAATCCGCTCCACCAGGGCAGCCTCATCGGTCCCGTAAAAGGCATCTTTCCGAGCTCTCTCCAATGCCGTCTTGAGAATCGGATAGGAGAATCCCTGGGGTGTTTGAACCCGAACAATCTGGCTCCGGTCCAGCGTCTGAAGGACTTTTTGACCTTCGATGCGTTTGAGTGTGTCTTCTATCGTAAGCACAGGAATGGCCGCTCCGTATTCCTTCGTTGCTTGGAGCACACGACTTATCAAATCATGGCCGATTAACGGCCGGACGCCGTCATGGACAAGAACAGTATCGGTGCGGGAAGGATCTATTTTCTGAAAGCCGGCCATAACCGAGTCCTGACGGTATTTCCCCCCGGTAACGACATAGGAGATTTTTTTATACTTTTCCATGTAGTCCTTTTTCTGAACATCGCTCATCAGGACGAGAATGATCTCTCTTATCCTGAGATGGGTCTCAAAGCTTTCCAGACACCACTCCAGGACGGGCTTCCCGTTTAAAGGGACGAACTGCTTGGGAGCACCGAAACGCTGTCCTTCACCGGCGGCAACAAGGATAACGGATATTTTGTGCATCACGACTCTTCATTATAGCGTCCGAAAATCATTTTCCCCACGGTCGTCTGGAGCACCGAAGTGACGGTGATGTCGACCGTTTGTCCGATCAGTCTTCGGGAATTGTCGACCACAACCATGGTGCCGTCATCCAAGTAGGCAACTCCCTGGTCCTTCTCCTTCCCCTCCTTAAGAATAAAGACCCGGATCGACTCTCCGGGAAGGACGACCGGCTTCATTGCGTTTGCAAGTTCATTGATATTCAACACGGGAACCCCCTGAAGTTTGGCCACTTTATTCAGGTTGAAATCGTTGGTGATGATTTTGCAGTCCTGATGTTTGGCAAACTCAATCAGCTTGGAATCGACATCTTTGGTTTCGGGAAAATCGAGTTCGGAAATCACGACAGAAACTTGAGAGGATTTCTGAAGATGGTCCAAGACTTCAAGACCCCTTCTCCCTCTTTGTCTTTTGATCCCATCGGAGGAGTCTGCAATCAGTTGCAGTTCTTTCAGGATGAATTGAGGTACGATCATGGTTCCCTCGATAAAAGATGTGTCACAGATATCTGCGATACGTCCGTCGATGATGACGCTCGTATCGAGAATTTTATAACTTCGGCCTACGCTCCTTTCGTTAAAAAACCGCAGAATGTGTGCGGGGTCGAGCCATTCAAACTTTCGGGTGCCCACCAAGAATCCGATATAAGGCAGAATGGTGAGAAAGAATATGCGGATAAAAGTTGTGGTCGAATCATCCGAGGCGATCGTTTGATAGATCGACCCGAAAACCCAGCCGAAGAGGATCCCCGCGAAG
>JAFGNQ010000476.1 GCA_016926925.1 Candidatus Aminicenantota bacterium | reverse complement strand
CTCTCATACTGGAGAAAATCGATGCCAGGCTCGTCATCGCGGGTGAATTTTGGGAGAGCAAAGACGCATACTTGAAATCCATCGAGAAACTCGATATCGGGAAAAAGGTCACAATCATTGACGCATACATTCCGAACGAGGAAATCCCTCTTTTTTTCCATGCATCCGACATTGTGGTCCTTCCCTATCTCACTGTTACCGGGAGCGGACTCATACAACTGGCCTTCGGTTTCAACAAACCTGTCGTGGTTTCCGGGATCGGATCATTATCCGAAGTTGTCCGCGACCAAGAAACGGGTTTTCTCGTTCCCCCGAAAAACCCTCAGGCCCTGGCAAACGCGGTCACGAGTTTTTTCATGAAAAGCGCAAGGGACACCATGGCCGAGGCGATCAAACGGGAAAGGAATAGATTTTCCTGGGAACATCTTATCAAAACGATTGAGGACTTCCTTCCATATGATTCGCAGTAAAATGAGATCGATTCAGACCCGGTCCTTTTCGTGAGAGGAAAAACGGCGGACGCCTTCAACGCTCAAGAACCCCAAACTCAATCCGCCTTGAATGAGAAGTATGATCACACGCGCCATGATCGATACCGCAACGCCTTCCGCAGGCCCTGCCCCCAGGCTGTAAGTGAGGAATCCCATCAGAAACTCCCTTATCCCCAGGTTGGCCGGGGTAATCCGCATTGACCTGAAAATTCTGTTGATGATCAGATAAACGAGCAGCAAGGCCGCATTCATATCCACGCCGACACTTTTAAACAGCAGGAAATAACTGCACAGGTTGCTGCCGATGATCAGAAAAACAATGATGCTGTTCCCCCAAAGAATGGATGGATTCCCTAAGACAGATTTGACATTGTCAGCGATTTCCACCGCATCATCCAAGCGTTTTCCAAGCCAACCGGCAGAAAAGAGCCGAAGAAAAAACCTGATCCCCTTTTTCATCAAAAGAATCCCCAATATAAGCAACAGGAATGCTCCCACAAAGACCGGAATCAGGGGAATATCGCTGATTTTCAAACGGGGATCATAGAACTCGATCACAATGATGCCGAGCAAGGTGGAAAAGATGAGGTTGAGCCAGTCGAACGCCACACTGCTCGCGATGTATTTTTTATAGCTGACTCCATCTGAGATTTTAAACGCGACGGCGCGATAGACGCTCCCGCCGAAGGGAACGAACTTGTTCACGAACCGGCTGAAAATGAAGGTTTTAAAAACCGTATAAATCGGGATCCGATGAGCGACGTTGGTCAACAGCAGATAGAATCGATAACCGGACAAGAAAAGGATGAAAACGTTGAGCAGAACAACGGGAATGATATAGGCGACCCTGAGGCTTTTCAGAAAATGGAATTCATGACTGTGCCGGATAAGGTAATCGGCTAAAAGGAACAAAGCCACGGCTAGGATGATCCCCTTGACTATTCGAACCGGGCTGAGTTTTTTGTTCCGTGTCTGCGTATTTTTCATCTCTTTTCGGTTGGCTTTTCCTCAGAGTTCATTACTGTCAGTCTTGCGCAATCCCACGGCAGCTCCTAAACACCACGCCCATTTCAAGAAAAAAACGAGCGGCGCTGTCCAGAAGAATGACAGCAGCCTGGGATTAAGATAGATTTTGGCCGTGACAAACAGTGAGATCATGGGGCCGGCCAGAAGCAACGCCGCCCTATGTCTGAGCACGAAAGGAGTGCGGAGAAGAGAACGGTACTTATTGCGCAACAGAATCGTTTTTTTCGCATGCCGATATGAACTCTTGAAGGCGCCAGAGAGAGAGATGTAGAGGGGATCATGTAAGACGACAGCTTCATGATTCAGAAAGGGGCGATATCCCCTTGACCGGGCCCGGAGACACAGCTGCGTGTCTCCAGCCAGAATCATTTCATCTTCAAAACCACCCAATTCATCGAGGACGCTCCTGTGAAGGCCCATATTGGCGCCGGCAAGAAAATCGATGCGGCCTGATATTCGGCCAGGCATAAAGGGATGAAATTGAGCGATATTGTGACAGAGCTTGATGTAGCCTGATGCCGGGCTTGCGATGGCTCCCGCCACGACGGGCTCTCGATCCAGGGTCGCGCACATTTTCTCCGCCCAATCCGCATTCGCAACACAATCATCATCGGTGAACAGAATATAATCGCCTTTGGCCAGTGCAAGACCGCGATTCCTTGCAAGACTCGCTCCCCTATTCATCTCGTTCGATATGAGCCTGATTTGTGAACACGTCAAGCTTATTTCTCTGACAACATCAACCGTGTCGTCATCGGAGCCGTCATCAACTACGATGATTTCAAAGCATTCAGGCTGCAGAGTCTGGCACTCGATTGATTTCAGTGCACGTTTGAGCAGGTCTGACCGGTTGTATGTCGTCACGATGATACTGGCCGATTTCTTCGTATTTATCCCGCTCATTCCCTTTCACATCCTTCCCGCATATTAATTAAAGAACAAGAGACAGTCAATGACCTCTGCGCACAACCTGTTCCCGAAGATAAATTCCATTGTCAGAGAGAGGAAAGTTTTATAGAATACATTTCCCAATCTTCCCGGAAACGGATCGATGATTTCGACATGAACTGGAAGCAATCTGAGACAGAGCTCAAATGCGTCATGGGAATCTTTCACGGAAGCCGCGCTTTCGGCGGCCCCCTCCAGGCTGACTTGGGTTTGACGAATCGATGCGGCCTCCAATGCCTTCATTGTTTTTACTACTCCCCTCATACGGACAAACCCAATCTGAAACCTCTTTTAAGAGCAAAGAAACGAGATTCCGAACTGCCCTCCCAGAAATCCCTCACGGATTTGCTGAACCTGGATGCCAATACGGACCGCACCAACAAACTCATCGATGAACTGATCTCGATGGGGACGTGTCGATTCGAATTCATCGGGGGAGGGGAACCTTTCCTGCATGACAACGCTCTCGAGTTCATGGCCAGAGCCAAGCATGCCGGAGGGACATGTTTGGTCAATACTTCCGGTTATCTGTTTGACAAAGACAAGATGGATGCTCTGCTGAAGATGGGATTCGATGTGCTGCGCATCACAACCATGGCCGGAACTCGGGATATGTACATCCGCACCCATCCAAAAGCAAAGAAATCGACTTTTGATGATATAGAGAATAACCTGAACTATCTTGCCGAACGGAAAAAGGCATCAGGCCGCCGGTATCCAAAAATCGAGCTGATCTGTGTCGTTATGTCCGAAAATATTGACGGCCTGAAGGATTTTGCAGAGTTTGCGGTCCGTATGAACGCCGATGCGCTTCAGTACCGGGCCTTTGCCGATGTCGATGATCCCGGACTCGCCGGGCTGGTCCCTTCCAAAGCCCAGTCATCATCAGCCAGAAAGGCCCTGGCTGATATCAAACCTTACCTTGATAGCCATAGACTGAAGCACAATATCGACCATTTCATGAAAATCACCAGAAGACAGCTGGATACAACCGCCCTTTATCACATCATCCCCTGCTGTTATGGATGGGCCGCCACTCGTATATTGCCCGATGGGAACGTCTACCCCTGCTGCAAGTGTTATGACTCCATGGGGAACGTGAACGATACGGATTTTCGTGACATCTGGTATGGGGAAACCTACAGGAGGTTCAGGAAAGCCGCCGGCCGGATCAATAAGCATGATTTTGAAGTGAGCGGTTGCAGCTGCTACAGTTGTTCTCATCACGCCGCTAACCTTAGAATCTTCCGAGCACTTCACCCGATAAAAAAAAGGGCAAAGCGGCTTCAGCGGCTGGCGACCATGGGTCTGGAATAGAGGAACCACTTCATGTCTTGGATGAAAAACTCCGAAGCCCTGCTAAAACTTCCGGAGATGTATTTCCGCAACCAATTCGCTTTCACTTATGACGGTATCCCACTTACGGCCAAGAACCTCTCTTCCAGACAGAAAGCCAACCTCCTCCGGCTGGGGATGAGTTCTCTAATAAAATCAGATTATGTCATGGGATTTCCCGCCGTCATTCAGATAGAGCCCACCAACATGTGCAATCTGAAATGCCCCCTCTGTCCCGCCGGTGAAGACGCTCCGGGTCAAAAGCATGGATTCATGACTGTCGAGACATTCCAGAAAATTCTGGAAGAATTGGGAGATGTGCTCATCGCCGCATACTTGTACAGTTGGGGAGAGCCCTTCTTGAACAGACAAATATTCCATATGATCGAAGCATGCACCACCCATAATATCCTGACACTCATCCCCACAAACGGACATTTTATCCAAACATTGGACGAGGCGTTGGCCGTCGTGGATTCCGGTTTGACTGCCATCATCATCGCTCTCGACGGGAGCACTCAAAAGATCTATACGTCTTACCGAAAGGGCGGAGATATCGAGAAAGTCAAGCTCTGTGCATCTCTCATCGAAAAAGCGAAATCGATGCGGAACTCGTCTTTTCCCTATTCATGCATCAGGACGGTTATCACTCGGAACAACCAAGACGACCTGCAGAATATCGAGAAGCTTGCACGCGACCTCGGTGTGAACATGTTTTCGACGAAAACCGTGGGGATGAGAACCCATGATGAGTCATTCAGAGATTATGAACCGGAGGAGGCGGCGCATCGACGGTTTGAATATGAAAATGGGATGCGCCGCAAAAAACCGCAAATCCAATGTGTCTATCCATTCCGGCAGCCGCTCATCAAATGGGACGGAACCGTCGTCGGATGTGAATTCGACTTCAAATTTGAGAGCTCTTTTGGGAAGATCGGAGAGCGCACATTCAGTGAAATATGGAACAGCCCGCCAGCGCGGAGACTTCGCCGCCGTATCCGAAAAGGAGCGAACGATTCGTTTTGTGAACGCCACTGCCCTTTTCAGGATCGGATTCGGGAGGATTGCTACATTTCGTGCAACGAGTTTCATTCATGAAAACAGAAAGATCGAATCATTCATTGAAAATATTTGTTCTTGGCTACGGCCGCAGCGGTACCACCATGATGGGGCACATCCTGGGAAATCACCCGGATGTCTATATGTTTAGGGAACTCAACTTTTTTGAGAAGCTGTGGGACCGAACACACGACCGCACGCTGACGGCCTCCGAAGCGTCTGACCTTGCAGCAAGAT
>JAFGNQ010000475.1 GCA_016926925.1 Candidatus Aminicenantota bacterium | reverse complement strand
AGGGTCATACCGATAAGGGATATCCTCATCGCGCAAGACGGCCTGAGGATTATCCCAGACTAAGGCAAAAGCTCGCTCTTCTCCTATCATCTCTCCAACCTTGAAAAAGGCATCTGCCAGTTTTGGTGAGAGAGAACGAGAGCTGTGTGCATCACTCCCGATAAAATGTATGAAATTCCAGCTTAAAAACTGCGAAACGGCTTCCATGGTTTTCCTGCCATAGAGACCGACGAAGCTTCCGCTGTTTGCCTGAGCAAGGGCCCCTATTTCGATTAAATCATACAGCAGAGCGGGGTTCTCTCGAAAAACCGAGTTTCGTTCCGGGTGCGCGATAATCGGAATGATTTCCTCACTCATAAGTTCGAAGAAAAGATGTTTTATACCGGAAAAAATGTGAGTTGAGGGAAACTCAATCAACATGTAGGAGCTGTTATGAATCACGAGGTGTTCCCTGTTTTCTCGAATTTCATTCATCAAATCATGGGAGATGTGGACTTCTGCTCCAGTGTAAAGTTCAATGTCAACACCTATATCCTCAAGTCTTTGGCCCAGCTCTTCTTTTTTCTGACGGATGACAGATAACTCCTTCTGAACAAAATTCCCACGAAAAAGATGCGGAGTTCCAACAATTTTCTCGATCCCGTCTTTGGCTGCAACCTGCGCCATTTTCACGGATTCTTCTAAATTCTTAGCTCCGTCATCCAAACCGAATAATATATGGCTATGTAGGTCTATCATTTTCTTAAATAAATGCCGCTATACTCTTCGGTCCATATAATAACGGCATATAAACGTTGAATCATTCGAACCTGAATTGATCGACTTTTGTTTCCGTTCTTTAAAAAAAGGTCTCAGGAATATTTATCACATCGTTTTCTTGAAGAGGGATGTCCCGCTTTTTCCCCTTCAAAATATCATTGGCATTCACCTTGATTGTTATCTCCTTACCGGTTTCGTCTCTTCGTTTGATAGTCACACCACCTTTCGAGGCCCTCTCGGCAAAACCACCGGCGGCAGCTATGGCTTTCAGCAAAGTTGGCATTTCCGAGCTCTTGAATTCAAGTGCCCCAGGATTTCTCACCTGCCCCATCACAAAAACCCGGATGACTTTATCAAAAGGGACATTGATGATATCCCCTGCTTCAAGAGGTATATTCAAATCCGAGTTAACCTTATAGTAAAGATCATCTATGGAAATCTTCAAAGAATCTGATGTGCCGTCAGAATGATGTCGAATGACATGAATCTCTTTTCCCGCTTCAGGGGTGAGTCCACCTGCCTGAGTTATGATTTGCATGAGATATTGCCGTCCACGAAGCTCATAGGTTCCTGGATTTCCAACAGCTCCATCCACATAAACAATTTTACTGAGAAACTTGCTGATAAAAACTGTCACTTGAGGGTTTTGGATATAGTCTTGTTCCAAAAGTTCGGTCAGCTTTCTTTCGAGCTGTGTTATGGTCAAGCCCTCAACTTCGATCGTCCCCAGATAAGGGAGGTTGATTTTTCCGTCTTCGGAGACACGCACAGTTTTGCTGACCTCATCCCATCCCGTTACACTGATCTCCAGTTCATCCTTAGGGCCGATTTTGTAATCCGACCTGGATTCTTCCTGAGAAAACAGTGAAGGGACGGAAAGAATCAGGACAAAAGCCACAGAAATTGAGATTGTTAGGATCTTCTTCATAACCGGCCTCTTCTTATAATAGCAATTATTTCGCATTTTGCACTTTTTCCCGTAATGTTTTTATTATATCCAACGCATGAAATATTCGTCAATTATCCTAATCTAAAATCCTTCCGTTTTTTCCAATGATGCCACAATTGCGGATCAGGCACATGCTCCAAACAGGTGATCTTAGGGGTGAATTTCGTGCCGCTGACATCACCCGAAGCGATGAGGCTATGAGAAACTTCAACTCCGAAGATGCGGATCACTTAAAAATCGTAGGTCAAATAACCGCCTATAAACAATCTGTTTCTATCCCGGACACGGAAGTTCGACTGGCGTTCCCAGTATGTGGCTATCAATCCTATACCCGTATTCCTGAAGACTCTAATGACGACACCCACCGAGTGCGTCGTGTATTTGTCGTTTCTGTTCACTTCGACATAGCTTTCATCCGGCAGCCGGAGTCTTTCCGCTTCGGGATAAAAGGCATCCGAATAATTGAAATCATAGTCCAAGCGGATATACTGATTCATATAGAAAGATATGCCGGCACCATACCTGTCCTGGATGTAGAACACGTTATCGGTCCAGTAAGAAAATTCGCAGTCTCTTTCATAGAGCGCCCGAAATCTGAACCGTCTCAATTGGTATTCAAGCCTCGTGTTACCTACAAAGCCGGAAAATCCTTTTCTTTTGGCTCTGTAGGGATCAAGAACTTTATAGCCGACGGATAGTGTTCCTCTTATCTTCCCAAATATAGGAAACTGAATACCCGGATATATTTGGTAGATATAAGAATCCTTCCACTTCGATTCCGGATGAGTGAACTCGATGTTACTCAATCCCGCGGTCACGAAGAAGAAACTATCCGAAAAAATTTGATAGTAAAGCTCTGCTTGTCCTACTTTTTCTGTGCGGTTCAGGAATCTAGAATAGCGTATTTCCTGCCCAGGCTGCTCTACATCTTCATATCGCAGTTCTCTTATCAGCCCGCTGAAACCGAAAGTCATCCTTCTTCCGGTTTCATAAAACAATTGCCCGCGTGTTTCTTTTCGCACCTCCTCAGTGCGGAAATCGAACTCGCTCGTGGCTCTTATCCTATGTTTTTGATAAAAATAGCTTCCTGAAAGAACAAATCGGTTAAAAAGCAATACTTTGAAAGCAGGCAAAAAGCTATTATTAAAAGACCTTTCCCTTTCTTCATGTGCATAAAATACATATTGAGGAATATAAGTGAAAGAAAAGATCATTCTCTGTCGCACCAGCAGATGAGTAGTAAGAGACAAAGATGTAGTCAATGTAAAATCCTTGATCGGCTCATTTTCATCCGACTGGTAATAGACATTGTTGTCGATTCCGATATTCGAAAACAATATTCTCGGAAAAATCCTGAAAGGCCCCGCTTGCCATCTTGTCTCGTCAATAATTCGATTGAATTCCTTCTCGAAAGATTGATAACTTTGAGCCCCGATATATCCGGGAACGAGAATTGAGACTGAAAATATTAGAGAGAGAAAGGATAAAAAATATTTTTTCATCGCTGCCCCTGTATCATTCCTTATACTGTTGAATACAATT
>JAFGNQ010000474.1 GCA_016926925.1 Candidatus Aminicenantota bacterium | reverse complement strand
CAATTGAGTCGGGATCGGCCATATCCGCTTGTGCAATGAAATGATTCCCCTTTTTGAGGCTCGCCAGCGTCTCTTCGGCTTTTTGCTTGTTCTTATTGTAATGGACGACGACCGTGGCATTGGCGTCGGCAAATTTTGTGGCGATAACGCGTCCGATCCCCCGGGAAGCCCCTGTCACAAGCACGGTTTTTTTGGAAAAATCAATATTCATATTCCCTCCTGAGAAAAATGATGGAAACGATCTCTTTATTTTATTTCATGGGAATCACTGTCTCAATAATTCGCACGGTCAGATAGACTTTCTAAAAAGAATCCGTAGACATAATAAATACTCGATTTTTTTTTATCAAACAAGAACTCCTCTTTTTTTCTTCCGTTACAACAATCAATGGAATACAATAGCGGAGATATTTTTATTCAGAAACTTTCCGAACAAGAGAGAGGAACGCATACATGACACCACAAAAACTGGAAAAAGGAATCAAACTGCGGCACTATTTTGTTCTGGGATTTGGATGCATTGTAGGGGTTGGTTGGGTGGTTGTCCTCGGGGAGTGGCTCCAACAAGCAGGTCCTCTAGGTGCTCTTATAGGATTTGCCGGCGGAGGGTCCCTCATGCTTATCATCGGCCTCTGCTACGGTGAAATGGCCACCATGTTTCCTGTGGCAGGTGCGGAGATTGCTTACACCTATGAGATATTCGGACTTAAAATTTCCTATATTGTAGGCTGGTTTCTCATTCTTTGTTTCACTATATTCGTTTCATTTGAAGCCATCTCGGCAGGCTGGCTTGCAGGCACCCTATTTCCCGCATTGAAAGGTCCTCTACTCTACTCGAACGGAGGCGACCCGGTCCACCTCGGAACTCTTCTCTTAGGCCTGGGGGGAACCGCATTTTTGACGTATCTCAATTATCGCGGCATCAAAGCCGCCGTAATATTCCAGGAAATATTTACATATGGCCTGATCATCCTGTCTCTTGTCTTTATCATTGCCGGGATTTTTTGGGGGGATACGAGTAATCTGGAGCCTTTGTTTTCAAAAACCGAGACATGGCCTCTGATCGGAGGCATCGCTTCCGTTTTTATCATGGCCCCCATCTTCATATCGGGCTTTAACGTCATTCCTCAGACAATGGAGGAAAAATCAGAGCAGGCATCGATGCGATTGGTGGGGAAAGTCATTGTTCTCTCCATCGCAGGTGCCCTGATTTTTTATCTGCTGGTGATTTTTTCCGCCTCCATGAGTACGCCCTGGCAAACCATTTTGGGACTCGAGCTTCCTGCCGCAGGCGCTTTTGAAGCCGCCTTCAATTCCCCGACGATGGCAAAAATCGTACTGTTGGCGGCATTCTTTGGTATCCTATCCACATGGAACACGGTCTTCATCACCGCATCCCGGGCGATCTTCGCCTTAGGAAGGGCGAGGATTATCCCCTCGAAATTCGGATCCGTTCATGAATCTCATGGATCACCGTTTATAGCGGTCATTTTTGCGGGGACTATCGCTTTCTTCGCTATTTTTTTGGGAAGAAGCGCCGTTGTTCCGATTCTCAACGTCGGCGTTACATGTGTCACGTTTGCTTATCTTTTGATATGTTTTGGCCTGATCAAATTACGGAGACGCGAGCCAGACCGCCCGAGGCCTTACCGTGTTCCCGGCGGAAAAATTACGGCGTCATTCGGTTGTGTGATTTCGATCTTCGTTTTTTTTCTTTCGCTTTATCAGCCTTACGCAAATTCCAAGGGATCTTTTCCTCTGGAATGGAAAATCATCATCGGTTGGGCTGTTATAGGGTTGCTGTTCTGGTTCGGTGCTCGCAAGATCCGCATCCAAATCAGCGAAAAGGAGAGGCGTCAATTGATTCTGGGTGGAAGCACCCCCAAGGATGAGGCTTGACAAGTAACCGTCCGTATGAAACACATCTCCGGGCAATATTCTCATGAGCAGCTGGTGTCGAGAGCGCACATGAATATGAAAAGATGGATGCGGTAAGTTCAATACAGCAGCTTCATAAGAACAGAAAGCTCCGGAATCCTTTCCAGGCTCATTACGGTCGATCGAAACCATCAAGGATTCTATCCCGCACTTACTCCGGCTTCAAGGTACTAAGGTTATTAAGCGATCCCCATGATCTGTCTCGCTTCCTTAGGAGTCGCGATTTCCCGACCCAGCTCTCTAACTTCGCTGGCAATCTTATGTGTTTCATCGGCATTGGATTTAATGATTTCATCTCTGTGGGGAAATGTGAAAAGGAAAAAACTGTTGGCTAAAAGACACAATCCTGATAGATTATTCAAAACAATATTTTTTTTACCTTCAATACAAATAACGAGATGCTTGTGAGGAAGCACGAAGCAAAGAGAATTCAAGGCAGGCGAAGCGGACATGTTTGCGGTCATTCTTCTTTTGTGCGGATTCGGATTTGCCACTTTTGGCATCATCGCACTGATCGCCAAGGGTTACAGCAGCTTGAGCTGGGGTGCGTTCATCGTCTATTTCATTCCCCTCATGACAATCGGCATATACAAAATTATCAAGAAAAAACAGGAAGTATGAAATCCAGATAAGAACTGATATTGAAAGGTATGATTAATGAGTGATAAGGCATTTGATGCACTGCACGAGAGAAAATCCTTGGCTAAGGTTGTCTCTTACTGGGATTATGTCACGATCGGTTTGGGCAGCATCATTGGAGTGGGGTGGATTCTCGTAGCGGGAGAATGGCTCAACAAAGGGGGGCCTTTAGGCACTGCTCTCGGTTTCTTCATTGGGGGGATGCTGATCATAACCATCGGGAAATGCTACGCAGAGCTCACGCCGGCCATTCCGGTCGCCGGTGGAGAGGTGGCCTTTGCCTACAAGGCATTCGGCACAGGTACGGCCTTTATGACCGGGTGGTTTTTAGCCTTCGGCTATGTCTTCCTCGGTCCCTTCGAAACGACATCCCTCGGCTGGCTGTTCGAGCTGCTCTTTCCCGGATTAAGATCGGCACCGCTTTACTCCATCGGTGGATACGATATAAGTTTTTCTACCCTCATCCCCGGGCTGGCGGTAGGTATATTCATTATCATCTTGAACTATCTCGGAGTCAAAAATTCCGCAAAGTTCCAGTTGATATCCATGATGTTGCTCATTGCCTGTGCGCTGGTCTTCACAATTGTTGCAGTCTTCAAAGGTGATTTGTCCAACTTGAAGCCGGTATTCTCCGCCGGTGAAACATTCAAAGGAGGATTGTGGTCTACAGTCGCCATTTTGGGAATGGTTCCCTTCTTCATGGCGGGTTTCGATACCATACCCCAGGTCGCAGAAGAGTCCGGTGAAAAAGTCGAGCCTAAAAAGCTTGGAAAGGCCATTGTCCTCTCCATCGTCATCGGGTCTTTGTTCTACTGCATAGTGATTTTGGGAGTTTCATCCTGTATGCCCTGGAAAGAAGCCGTCAAACTGGAGATGCCTTCGGCGGGTGTTTTTCAGGCTGCATTCGGATATGTATGGGTAACGAAGCTGGTCTTGATCACAGGGTTCTTGGGGTTGGTCACATCTCTCAACGGCATCTACCTAGCTGCCACAAGAGTCCTCTTCGCTTCCGGAAGAGGCGGACTCATGCCCCATTGGTTCGGGGAAATCAGCAAAAAACACAAAACCCCTAAAAACGCCATTCTCTTCGCGGGAGCGATCGCATTGATCGGACCGTTCATCGGGAAGGCGGTCATCCTGCCCATCGTCAATGTCAGTTCACTGGCTTATATGTGCGCTTGGCTGGTCACATGTCTCGTAACGTTAAAATTGAGAAAAGCCGCGCCTAATATGAATCGACCCTACATGGTGAAATCCAAAATGACGATGTATGCGGGTGTTGTCATATCCGCAGTTTTGATTCTCCTTATTGTCACTCCCGGATCATCCGCACAGCTTAAATGGCCGCTTGAATATGCCATATTAGCGGGCTGGATGATTTTCGGTTATATGGGTTATAGGTGGCGAAAGCACAGGGGGGACCTGACCAAAGAAGAGCGCGACTATCAGATCCTTGGTGAATACCGTTAAAAAAGGGGACAGGCAATTTTTCCGTTCACCTCAGGAAAAAATGGCCTGTCTCCTTTTTGACTTCAGGTTTCGTACTCAGCGTTGCCGTCGACGGCGATGATCTGGCCAGTAACATGACTGGCAGCCTCGGAAGCAAGAAAAAAAACCATATCAGCCACTTCCTTCATCTCCACCATGGAACGCATGGAAATGTACTTCAGCTCCCCTTCCAATACATCTTCTTCAGTCCGTCCGAGATCTGCCGCGACTTTTCTAAGGACACGGCGCATCCGTTCGTTGTTCATCATGCCGGGTCTGACTGCATTGCAGCGTATGGAGAAAGGACCGACCTCTTTGGCCACGGTCAAAGTCAATCCCTCCAGAGCATACTTCGTCATGTTATAGATCGAACGGTTGGCTGGAAAAGTCTTGGTTGATGAAGTCGTTATGTTTATAATCACGCCGTTCCTGCGTGCCTTCATTTCGGGCAGCACTTCTTTCATACTCCAGAAACTGCTGTTCAAGTTAGTATCGATGGTCTTTTGCCACTCGTCTTCGGGCATCTCCTCGATCGGTGCGCGCGGCCCGGCAATACCGACATTGTTGACAAGAATCTCTACATGATCCATCCAAGCACGGGCTTCCTTGAACATCGCCCTGATTTGCTCCCGGTCCCCCACATCGGTCACGGTCCCGCGCAGTCCCGGATTCTCTTTCAAGGTTTGTGCGACTGCATCCGCATCGACATCACAGATATGCACATTATGCCCTGCCGACAAAAAGACCTCAGCTATAACACGGCCAAGACCTCCTCCTCCGGCTGTGACGACAACATTGCTCATTGTTTTCTCCTTTCTAACCTGACTTATTGATAAAAAATCTCGATACTTTTGACAACTCTAACAATATCAGGGTGTTTCCCATTTTTTCCATTACATCCCTCTTTTATCCTGAATCAATCAACCTTTTATTCCCAGAATCTGATAGTCACGCTCCTTCTTGTTCATATCCTTTTTTCTTTGCCGCAGCCGGAAGGCAATGAATCCGAAAAGAAGCCAGGCACTAAAAATGAGATACTCAACCGGCCACCGCAGTTGGCTGGGAGACTTGGGGACTACCAAGAGCAGAACGAGAATGAATGAGATAACGACTCCTATAAACATCGTCGACCTGTAGCGGATTTTATAAGGCCGTATCATATCAGGGGCTTTTTTCCTTAGGGCGATGACGGCATAACAGGTAATCACTCCGGCAGCCATGAAGGCCAGGGAGCCGACATTGACAACAGGCGTGAGCAGCGACCTTCCCACAAAAGGACCTGCTAAGGTCAGGCCTCCGACAATCAGAAGCGCATTTTTCGGAGTATGGTACTTGTCACTCGTTCCGCCGAACCACTTGGAAATCAGGCCGCCGCGGCTCAACGCAAACAAAACCCGCGAGCCGGCAAGAACACAACCGTTCAGTGAGGTGATCAGACCGAGGAACGCAGTGAACAAAACCAGCTTGGCTGCCCAATCGTACCCGAAAGCGACCTTGAAGACCGTGGCTGTGGGCATATCATAGGTAATGGCCTCTTTCCAAGGCAGGCAGAGAGAAATGGCCAATATGATAAATGTGTAGAAAACAAAACCCGCAGCAATGGAAATGATGATGGCCTTCCCTAAATCTCTGGGGTTCATCTTCTTGCCCGACTCTTCGGCTGCTTGGGAGATCGTGTCGAACCCGGCCATAAAATAGGGAACGATGGCCACCACCGCGACGGTGGCACTGAGGGAAGACAAAAGGGTTCCCTCACCGGCAAAAAGCGGGATCAGGTTTGAAAAGCTTCCCTTTATAAGGGCGAGGACAACGAAAACAGCCGCACAGATGAGCATGAGACCGGTGGAATACGTCTGGAATCGGGCACTCAACTTGGCTCCGCGGAAATTCATGACGATGATAACAAGCGCCACTACAGCTCCCGAAAGAAACGAGGACAGAGTGACGGCGTATCCACCGACTGTGTAAAGCGGCGGCGTCTTAGCAAAAGGGAAGACGTATTCGAAGAGCCATCCGATGGCGACTGTGAGAAACGGATTGACGTTGATGTATAGAAAAGCGAGCAGCCAGCCCACAAAAAAGCCCGTTCCGGTTCCGAAGGCTTTGTAGGCGAAGGCCATGCCTCCTCCTGATACAGGGATAGCAGGCGTCAGTTCTGCGTAGCATTTCCCCACGTAAATCAGAAGCGATCCTCCCAATACGAATCCCAATATCGCACCCAGCGGCCCTCCCTTTTCAATCCAAACTCCCGCATACACCACCCAAGATATCCCGACCATGGTCCCGAGGCCGAGGCTCACATAATCTTTGAGCGTCATCACCTTTTCTAAGGATCTTCTCTCTTCAGTCATATCGAACCTTCTTCAAACGAGGGATCTCCTTTGAATCAACGACAGATCATACGATTCCGACAGGGAAGAAAAGCAGCCCGATCCATTCTTAGGATGTCAGCTTGATCCCCATGATTTCGCGTGCTTCCTGAGGGGAAGCCAACTCTCTTCCCAGTTGCTCACAAATGTTTTTGATCATTTCGATTGTCTGAGAGGTCTTATGGGCTATGTCATCTTTGTGCGGCCAGAGAAAGAAAATATCCTCGATGCCGAGCCTTATGTACTGGATGCCGTTGAGAAGAGCAATGACCGTTACGGCAAGCCAATTCCTTCCGCCGGGATGAAGACCGAGCGTCATGTCTTCATCGGGAATGGCGGACCGGACCAGTCCCATGTTCGTAATCATTTGCAGGTAAGACCAGGGATCCGAAAACTGCTGGTCGTCGCCGTGTTTTCCCATCTGGAGTGCAATGAGATAGGGTTTTTTCGCCAATCCTGTGTCAAAGATCATCCGCTTGAATTGAGGGAAAAAATAAGGTTCTATGGAACAAATAGGCTTGACGTCGTTTTCCTCATAAAACCTCACACCTTCAATCATGGCTTCTTCCGTGTAGCAAAAACGGCCCTCTTCGTGGCTTCCATAAGTGGGGATAAGGGCGGATTGAAGATACTTGTTTCCTTTTCCGAGTTCGAGAAGCTCCTCTGCAGGTCCGACAAAATCGACAGCCTCCCCCTTCCTGAGATCCCAGGTGAACGCATGTCCGAAAGTGACATAGTCGACTTGCTCGAAAGCCCTATCATAAATTTCAGCAGTAAGCTTGGCCTCGTGCAAAACAGGCAGACCGTCCGAAGCCCGCCTTGGATGTGTGTGGATGCCGGCTGCTCCCGCCTTGACGCACTCCACGATGGCATCCACCTGCTCCTGAACGCAGGTTTCTCCGCCTCTCGAACCCGGAGGCAAAAGTTCTTCCCCCCTCTCGCGCCACCACCGGGTCGGCTGCCACCCTGTTGTAGCGGCTTCCAGAATAACCTTCTTGTCCATTGTCATGGACTTGGGCTCATCAAGAACAGGGAGCTCACGCTTGGTCTCTTCCTCGGGATCAATGACAGCGTGGATGGGTTCCATCTCCTTAATCCAGCTGTAATCAGGCTTTCTGTCTTTAATCATGACTCCTCCTCACCGTTTTTTACAGTATTCTATTCTCTAAGGTTGTGATTGAAAAGCCAAACAATTCACGATGTCCGTTTGAGGCCGAGCATTTTCCGAGCTTCATCGACGGTTGCCACTTCCCTGCCGAGAACCTTGCACAGGTTGACAATCATCTCCACGGTCTGAGATGTTTTCTTTGGAATATCGTTCTTATGCGGCCACAGAAAAAAGATGTCTTCGATTCCCAACCGGATGTATTCAGCACCATAGAGCAGCCCCACCACCGAAACAGGCAGCCAATTCCGGCCGCCGGGATGTATCCCCAAAACCATATCTTCGTCCTTGATCACAGACCGGACCAATCCCATGGAAGTGATAACATTCAGGTAGGAATAGGGATCAGCGAACTGAAGGTCGTCGCGATGTTTGCCCAACTGCAGGGCGATAAAGTAAGGCTTCCACTTCGCCGCTCCCGTATCCAGCACGGTTCTTTGGAATTGAGAAAAATAATACGGCTCTACTGAAAACAGAGGTTTGATGTCATTTTCTTCATAGAATTTCGTGCCTTCGACATTCGATTCATCGGTCGCAACCGGATGGTCCTCCGTATAGCAAGCAAGAGTTGCGATCAGCGATGCCTGGACGTGTCTGTTCCCCGCCCCTTTTTCAAGATAATCCTTGGCGCCCGTAACATAATCGATGGCGATGCTCTTCCGGAAGTCATAATTGAAAGAATGGCTGGTCGTTATGAAATCCACCTGCTCAAAAGCCCTATCATGGATTTCAGCCGTAAGATCGGCATCATGCATTCTGGGTTTCCCGTCATCGGGATGCCGGGGATGCATATGAATGCATGAAGCTCCGGCCCGGACACACTCCACGATGGCATCGGACTGTTCTTCAATACACGAATCGCCTCCCCTCGAGCCGGGAGGCAAATTCGGCACACCCCGCTCCCGCCACCACTGGGAAGGCTGCCAGCCCGTAATCGCTGCCTCGATGATGACCTTTTTATCCATGGTAGGGATGATGGGCTCTTTCAGGATGGGCATCTCTTCGACACCGTAAGTGTCGGGATCGATGATTTCCAGCACCGGTGTCCATTTTTTTATCCATTCATAGGCATTTTCAATTTTCTCTTTTTCGTCGGACATATGATCTCTCCTTATATAGAATCGTTTTTTCCCAAAAAGGCGTGGTACGCAGCCTTTGAGCTTTGAATATCCTGGATGGTCTCCAGGATTTTGAGGGTTTGTTTGATTTGATCGAGGTTATAAATTTCTGTCATGAGCTTCTCCTTTATGCGATTGCTTTGGGTATTTGCCGAATCCTACCCGTTTGTTCTCAGGATTGAGTCTGAATTCGGATATCCGGATCCTCACGAGATTTCTTCCGTTTCCAGTAATAATAGACCGGAATACCCAAAGCTGTAAACCCGAGCCCGGCCAGTGATGCGACAGGCTTTTCGATCAAGGTGTTTATCAAAATGCCGAACGATGCGACAATGAAAATGATCGGGACAAATGGATAGCCCCAAGTTTTATAGGGTCTGGGAAGTTCCGGATATTTTTTTCTCAGAGTAAAGACTGCTGCCGCCGCGGTGATCCAGAAGATGATCGCTATGAACATCGCAAACGTAAAGAGCTGTTCAAAAGAGCCGCTCAGGGTCAAAATGGATGCCCATACGGCCTGAATGAGCAATGCGAAACCGGGAGTATGGAATCGAGGATGCACTTTTGCCACTCTGCGGAAAAAAAGCTTATCTTGGGCCATAGCATAATAAACACGAGGCCCGGCCAATATTGTTCCATTCAGAGAGCCGAAGGCAGAAACCATAACCGCCGCCGAAATCACTGCTGCCGTAGCTCCTCCGAACATAACAGAAGTCGCCTTTTCCGCAATCCTGACCACTCCGGTCATTTCCTCGATGGGCAGAGCATAAAGATAGATATAATTGGTCAGGACATAGAGAACAGTCAGAATCAGAGTTCCCAAAAAAAGAGCAAGGGGAAGATTGCGCCTGGGGTTTTTGATCTCGCCTGCGACAAAGTTGATATTGTTCCAGCCGTCAAAGGCCCAGGAAACGGCAACCAGAGCCACACCGAATCCGATGACAAGCTGGCTGAAATTCACACCGGAGGGATTCAACGAAAACCGGACGGCAGTACCTTTTCCAATAGCAAATCCCAGAACGACGATGGCAAGCAAAGTGCCTATTTTGACCAAAGTGAGTATGTTCTGAATCAACTTCCCGAAGGCCACACCGAAAAAATTAAACAGGGTCAGAAGGATAATGGCCGCCAAGCCAATCAATTGTCCCGTGGAAACGGAATATGTGAATGAGTGATTGAAGACATTCACTGTTGTGGAAAAGAATTCTTTCTGGATGGATAGAGCCGGGAAAAAATAGCCGAAATACTCCGCAAAAGCCACGGCCAAAGCAGCGATCCCGCCTGTCAGGTAGACGAGAAACAGAATCCAACCGAACAGAAATCCGGCCATCGGGCCGTAGGCTTCTCTCAGATAAACATATTGGCCGCCTGCTTCGGGCATCGCGGCTCCGAGCTCTGCAAAAGTCAATGCTCCTGCCAGTGTCAGGAGCCCGCCTACAACCCAAGCCAGCAAGATCAACCCGGGTGAGGGAATGGATTTGGCCATGATCCCTGTCGTGAGGAATATCCCGGAGCCGATAACGATCCCGACCATAATCATGGTGGAATCGAACAACCCGAGCTGCCGCAGAAGACCCGCTGTTTTTTCCCCATATCCTTTTGAATTGTTCAAACAGCTTTCTCCTTCATCGCCCATCTGAATTTAAGGCACGAACTGTATATATATACCAAATTTAACAAATTATCACGCATCCTACCTACGCCTGATTTGAAAAAACGGCTTAAGCGAT
>JAFGNQ010000473.1 GCA_016926925.1 Candidatus Aminicenantota bacterium | reverse complement strand
TCACGAAGCAGCCTGATGGGCTTCATCCCAACTAATCGCTCTTTGCTATAACCAAAAAGGGAAGCAAAAGAATTATTTATAACCACCAATTTCCGATCCTGTAAAATAGCAACTCCTTCAGCCACGTTCTCGGCCAGTAGACGATAGCGCTCTTCGCTGGTCTTAAGGGTGTTCTCGATTATCTTTCTTTCAGTAATATCCTCGAACAGCAACAAATTGAGAGATTCACCGGCAGTTGCATATTTCCCGATTCTCAACTTAAATATTTTATCTTCAGATTTTTCACTTCTGATCCCCACTTCGACATCAAAGGGGATTTTAAACCGGTCGATGGAAAACATTGATTTACGGGTATATAATTCTATATCATAAAATTTCGCCTCACCCGCAAAAGTTGTGAATCCAATGTGATTTTGATTATCATAGATAACATCAGGATCAATTGCCTCAAGAAATTTTCCTTTCCGCTTGCTATTCAAATTTATTATTTCCCTGGTAAGTCTGCCGCCTATCCTTTCAACGGATATTTGATATTCCGTATCCGGCTTTAATTCTTCATGAACAACAACCAGGCTTATGCCTTTTCTCTGTATTCTTCCCTCAGTGTTCTCCTTTGATCCCGAGCATATCGTATAACCTGCTAGGTCCGGGTGTATTCCTACTTTACTCGAGGCTCCCGATAGAACGAGTGATAAGTCTCTAATCAAAGCCTTTTTTGTCGACGTTTTTGCCTTGAATATTATTTTTATATCTTCATCTGCACCGCCATATTCTTGAGCGGTCATCAAGTAGCAGTCTTCATCATTTTTTTTGTTAGGCCGGTGGATTATCACGCCATTCTCAATTTTCCATTGATTAACTCCGGAAAACGAGAAGGGCAACCAATCTTTACCGATTATTTCTGTATTCGAAGGGCCTTTATACCGAAGCTCCCATTTTTTTCCCTTTTTAAAAGATAATTTCCTTATTCTTTCAATTTTCTCCAGATAATCACGAATCTTCTCAAAATCATCTTCCTTAAGGAACTCTTTGAAATGTGCTCTTTTTTTTCTCAATCCCACTATATCTTCAGTTATTAAAAGAAAATTGTTTGAATTATCGACGATACGCCAGTCATCATCCAAATAAATTTCCAACAGCTCCGCTGTAGATTTATAGGATTCAAACTCTCTCGATTTATCATCAATCCATTTTATAAAATTATTAAAATGCTCTTCTTTTATTCTAACTTCTTTTTCAAGCTCAGAGGCTTTTTTCTCCAGATTTTCGTATGTGGGTTTGTCTTTAGACATCGTATGATTTCCCGAATAATCCTAATAGTCATAAGTTAGAGCATTTCACAGGAAATTCTTCGTCAATGAATATCCCTAGAACTTTTAAACTTATCAATAAGAAAAACTGAAGTGCTTTTTTAATCGAAAAGAATTCCTCGCAGCTTGCTGCGGTGTTAAATTGGGTATATGACAGATCATATACTCAAAAAACACAAGAAGAATTTGTTATTGTACCACATTGTTTTTCCGGCAAAGTACCGGAGGAAGGTATTTACCGAGCAAGTTGAGCAAACATTAATGGAGATATGCCAAGGTATTAGCGATCGGTACGAGATTCACTTTATAGAAATAGGAGCGGATGAGAATCACGTACATTTTTTAGTACAGAGTGTTCCCGTTAAATCTCCGACAGGAATAGTAAGAGTTATAAAAAGCATCACGAGTAGAGAGATATTTAAAAGCCACCCGGAAGTAAAGGAGATAGTATGGGGTGGTCATTTTTGGACAAGTGGATATTATATAACTACAGTTGGATCAATGGGTAATGAGCAATTGATTCGGGAATATGTAAAGAAACAGGGTTTAAGCTACAAACAAATTTATCTGGGTCAACTATCATTGTTTGAGTGAGCGATGTATTTGTTTTGATACCTCGCGGCTTGCCGCGGGGAAGTTCATTTTAGCGGAATTTATTATCCCTACTTTAACAACCTCTTAAACCTTTCGTCTATCTTCCCGTCTATCAGCTTTTCTATCAGTTCGAGCTGCTTTTCAGTAAAGATTCCCTCGACATTTGGAGAAAAAAGACCTCCCCTCATCATCTCACCATCTCCGGTAAGCAGCCAGTTTATGTTCACTCCGAGATTGGCCATGCCAGTCAAGGCCTTGCTGGAAGGCATCGAGAGGTCCCTCTCCCATTGAGACACGTGGGAAGTGCCCACCCCGATCTTCTCTCCGAAGTTCTTTTGACTTAAACCGAGGTATTTTCTTAGTTTTTTTATTCTTTCAGAAAATGACATAAAAGAATAGAGAATAGGTGTTGACATAAAAAAGATAACAGCATATATTTATGAAGAAATAAATATGGAGAAATCTTATTTACAATATATCCCGATCAGCAGGGATTGAAAAGCATTTTTCTAAAATACAACAAATGAAATACCGAGAGCCTCGAATAAGAAAGCGCGGGAAACGCTGGCAGATTGACTTTATCAACCCGGAAGGCAAAAGAAGACAGCTTACCGGAGGGTATACCAGAGAAATCGCCGAAAGACTGAGGATAAAATTTGCCTCCTGGTTAATAGATGGGAAAGACCCGGAAATCGAACTGCAAAAGGAAAGAAAAGAACAAGATCTCCAGATGACCACTCTCAGGGAATTGTTCCCGGTTTTCATGGACAGGCATGGCAGCAATCGAAGCCGGAAAATGCAGGAGTCTTACCAGAACAGCTTCGGAAACGTGTGCAGATGTCCCCAGCTTGCCGATGTTCCCTCGGCTACGATAAATCAGGCCGTAGTGCTTGATTACATGAACGCCAGGATCAGGCTGGAGGGTGTAAAGCCTGCTACAGTCAACCGCGAAAAGGCATTTATATCCGTTATGCTGTCAAAGGCCATGGCCTGGGGGTATCTTAAAAGGCATCCTTTGGAGGGCATGGAAAATTTCAGGGAGCCGAAAAAACGCGACGTGGAGTTGACTGCCCAGCAGGCGGCGAAACTGATCGAGGCACTCCCTACAAGGGATGTCAAAAACATCGTGGCCTTTGCTATTTATTCAGGACTGCGCCTGGAAGCCATTCTCGACCTGAGAATCGAAGATATAGTTTTTTACGAATCAGGCTCTACTTCCACAGCGACAATAAGGGACAAAGGAGGAGAGAAGACGGAAAGACTGCTAAGCAGATACGCCACAGAGATATTGAAGTCTTCAGTAGGGGAGAGAGCGGCCGGCCATGTGTTTCTTAATCCCTGGACAGGAGAACGCTACAGAAACAGGATGAGCAGTTTCGATAAAGCGGTTCGCAAGCTGGGACTGACAGCTAAAGATGGAAGCAAGCTGCGATTTCACGACCTCCGTCACGTGTACGGCAACTGGCTTCACCAGGCGGGAGTGAGTCTCGATGATCTGAGAGTACTGTACGGCCACCGGGACCGTGCAACCACCGATAGATACATTACTCCGAATCTAAAGGTGGTAGGCGAGAAGCTCGCTTTGCAGCCTAGAATCCCGAAAGAAGAAAGAAAGCCGCCGAGGTTTTAAGTCAGCGGCTCCCAAGTATTTTGTTACAGGATTGTGACAGTGAAAAAATACAGATCGCCTGACTTTAGTCACAAAATCTGTCAAATTCCTGCTATATCTGGTTGCCCGACCAGGATTCGAACCTGGAAACTCCTGATCCAGAGTCAGGCGTGTTGCCAGTTACACCATCGGGCATAT
>JAFGNQ010000083.1 GCA_016926925.1 Candidatus Aminicenantota bacterium | reverse complement strand
CGCTTCGAGAAATCTATCCCGGTCACATCCGCCTTTGTTTTTGCCAGTTTGGTAGCGTACAATCCCGGACCGCAGCCGAAGTCAGCAACCTTCGTCCCGGCTCCGACGTTAAAGTAGGAGATAATCCACTCGACCGACCGGGCGATAAACGCCGCGTTGCGGGACGACACATCGATTTCCTCATCAAGGTGGAAAGAAAGCATTTGCTTTGACGTATGCTCTTCCGTCCATAAGTCCTCCGCCGTATAGAACTCGAACGGCTTTGGACGGGTGTTTATTTTTTCAAGCTCTTCAAACATTTCTTCTCCGATCTTTGTCATGAAATAAATTGTGGGAGTTGAATTATACGCTTTGAACGGATCGAGTTCAAAGATACGCCAGGCGAGACGAAAACTCAGTATAACCGAATGTTATTCCTGCATCTTCTTCATGATGTTCGTGAATCTCGTATTGCTTATCGGATGATGTGCAATCGACAGAGATCATTTCAAAACCAGATGAGAAGGTATAGAGAGTCCTTTTTCTTGATAGTACCGCAAAGCGCCGGGGTGGAGAGGAACCGAGAGGCCCGAGACGGCTCGATCCAACGACATCTCGCCGGCTGCGCTGTGGATTTTCTTCAGAAAAGAAAGGTTTTCGTAGATGTTTTTCGTGATCTGATAGACCACATCCGCATCCAAATCCTGATGGACCGCCAGCAGGTTTGCCTGGGAAATCGTCCGGATATCGCACTCCTGACCGGGGTATGTCCCGGATTTGATGACCGTCCTTTTCCAGACATCATATCCTGAATTGACTTTTGCCAGCTGCTCATCCGTAAAATCGAGGACACGAATGTCCTTCGATCCTATGGCGGCGTACGCTTGCGTGATAGCACTGGCCGGCATACCGGCGGGAATGTTCATGCCCACAACCCTGCCGTTTTGCAGTGCATTGGCCGATGGATCGTAGCCCAAAAATCTCAATTTAAAATCTTTATTTGGGGAAAATCCCAAAGCTTCCAATATAACCCGCCCCGACGTTTCGGTGCCTGATCCTCTCTGCCCGATGGAAAAGTTTTTTTTACGGATATTGCCCAGATCGGACATGTTCCCCGTTGCTGCATATTTTTCCAAAATGACAAAATGTTCGACATTCTCCCAGAGAACGGTAAGAGATCTTAGATAGCTCTGAGCCCCATTCCGATACCGCCCTTTCCCTTGCCAGGCCATAGCACCGTACAGACTCTGGATGATGGCCATGTCCGCCTCCCGATTTCTCAGGAGCTGGATATTCTCCCCGGACCCGGCCGAAGTGATGGCTGTCATGGATACACCATGAGATGCATCCAGGTTGTTCGTGGTCAGCGTAGCGATGGCCACACCCACAGGATAGTAAGTCCCCCCGGTAGTAGCCGTGGCCAGAATTAGCCTGTGTTTCTCCATGGCTCCGGATAAGCCATTAAGGACAGACAATAAAATCATCAGGGAAACCAGAGACATTAAAATTATGTTTCGCATGTTTCAATCTCATAAAAAGCCCTGTTTATGAAATATTTCGGCATTATATCATACAGGATCGAATATCGACCGTCGCTCAAATTGTCCGACTCATTCCAGTTTATTATACCCGAGACGAAGTATAAAAGCCTTATCCACGTTTTTCGGGTTCCTTCATTAGCCATGAAGACAGGGAAGAGGAACAAATTCAATTCTATATGAGATGTATTGAGGTTGAGGAATTGCTAGTGAGGGGCTCACTCTGTTTTCACCGTTCTTGGATGACAGGTGCGGTATATAAAAACACACAAATGCTTTTATGGGCTGCTTAACGGCCTAAGAAATACAAGTGCTCATCATAGTTCGGTTGAGTCGCATGGTGGTTAATGGGGGGGTCTTCAACGAAAACAGACTGTGACGAGCACCTTCCTGGACCTGAAGGATACCTGAGAGGCCTTGTTCGATATGTCACAAACCATTACAATAAAAGGGAATAAAAGCCTTGAAGCGGATGTCTAATCAAGTGAGAAAATGCCCGAGATAGTCTTAGAGAGGTGGATGAATTCGCACATGCAGGAGATCAAACTGAACGAGCAGGAGTTGATCGCAAGCGCTCGGAACGGCGACCATGAGGCATTCAAAGTGATCGTAAAAAAAAACGAGTCTCGTATTGCTGCCACGGTGATCGGTATGTTAGGATACTGCCAGGAAGCAGAAGATATCGGACAAGAGACGTTTATCCGATTCTACAAATCTCTTGACAGATTCAGAGGAGAAGCTGGTTTAGCCACCTACCTGACCCGAATTGCCATCAACCTCTCATTGAACGAGATCAGACGGCGTAAGCGTCAAAGAAAGCTCTTCTTCACAAAATCCGATGATTCGATTGAAGACATTGCGGATGCCCATAATCACAACGATAAGAAGGAAATTAGAGAATTGATTGAAGAGGGGCTTCAAAAACTGCCTTCAAAATTCAGGACGGTTCTTGTCCTGAGGTTGATCGACGGTTATTCCACGGAAGAAACGGCAAAAATTCTCAACATCCCTGTGGGGACGGTTCTCTCGCGGCTGTCCCGGGGACAGATGAAACTCAAAAAAATACTCACTCCATTATACAAAGAGAAGTCATGATGGATTAGGGGATAGCTATGGATAAAAAAAGCTTAAAATTGCTTTACCGGTCTCTGGACACTACTCTTAGTGAAAAAGAACAGAGGCGCTTGATTAATGCGCTCGAAAGCTCGGAAGAACTGCGTGAAGAGAAGGCGCTGATTCTGGCACAGCGTCAAGCCGTCACGGACAGCGCTCCCTCTTCTTTCGGCCCCAATTTCGCGGAAAGAGTTATGGGGAGAATCGAATCTTTGCGCACAAAGCAGAAAAACGGCTTGGAGCTTTTTTATGAAACATTCAAACTCACTTTTCGGCGGATGGCCATTGTAAGCGCCCTGATTCTGCTTGTTCTCGTTTCCTACAATCTGATCAAAAACGATATCCTTCCCCAGGACGAAATCATTTTCGCCTCCGATTCCGTCGTCGAAGAGATCCTCGAGCTGCCTTTATTCTGATTTTGGAGAAATGCGATGAATATAAAAGCCAAGATAGCCTTGATAATAATAGTCACCCTGATCATAGGAGTCGTTATGGGGGCTATGCTCAACAGGGCTCTGGTGCGCCAAAAGATCCGGAAAACCTTTGCCGTCCGTCAACCGGACAGGTTCGTGCATTTTATGGAGCGCATCATCCAACCTGAGCCTGAGCAAAAAGAACAGATCAGAGCCGTGCTCCAGAAACATGCAAGTCGCATGGAAGAAATGCGCGGAAAGTTTTTTTTCGATATGGAGACTGAAAGAGAATCTCTTCTTAAAGATTTGGATCCCCTCCTCACTCCCGAGCAAAAGGAGCGACTCGAGCAAGGCCCCCCAGGCTTTTTCCCGGATCGTCCGCCATGGCCAGATCGCCGAAGGCCCTTTCGAGAGCCTCCTTGGAAGAAACAGCCTCCGGAAGAACAGCATGAACCTGAATGATTCAGTTAAAATAAATCCTTCTTAATTTCCTCACTCCCTCCTTCTAGGTACCAGGGCAATGCTCAAAAAGCCCTGGTATCTACAACGACTTCGCCGTCGAGTATCACCATCTTTAATTTTTTTAAAGACTCCAATTCATCCAGAGGATTGCCGTCCAGGACAATTATATCCGCCCACTTCCCTTTTTCCAGAGTTCCGGTCCTGTCCTCGATACCGATGGCTCTTGCAGCATTGATAGTACCCGCCTGAACGATCTGGAAAGGCGTGAGACCGAGCTCTCTATAAGTGATCAGTTCGTTCGGGGCATCGCTGAAATCCAGCGGGAAACAGCCGCAGTCCGTTCCCAGAGCGATCAATCCTCCGGCCGCGACATAGGGTTTCAAATGATCGAGAATCATGACCCAGTATTTTTGCCACTGATCCAGCACTCTTTTCAGTGTGTCTCCCTCATATTCTTCTTTGACCTTTTCATCGGATAGCGTCTTGGCAACGACATACATGGTGGGAACGATGATGGTTTTGTTTTTAACGGCAAGGGGAATCGTCTTTGCATCTATTCCCCAGCCGTGTTCGATGGTGTCTGTCCCGTATTCGACGCAGGCCTGTATCGACTCGGGCTGGAAGGCATGGATGGCGATCTTTCTGCCGTATCTATGGGTCGTCTCGACAGCAGTCCGGATTTCCTCATCGGTATAACCTCCGGGAAGGTTCCAGGTGACTTTGATGAAATCGCAGGTCGGCGCTCCTTCCGGAAAACGGCTGCGGATGGTACGGATGATTTGGTCTTTTCCGTCCGCCACCTCCGCGATTTCCCAGGCATGGCCGCCCGAGTTGGTTATGATCCTGCCTGCAGTATAAAATCGAGGGCCCGGAAACAGTTTCAGCGCCAAGGCATTCTTCAGAGCGCCCGGGATTTCTCTCACTCCGCCTATATCCCTTACCGTGGTCACTCCCGCTTCGAGGCTCGTTTTCAGGTTTTTGGCGGCTCTTAAAGCAGTCAGGGCATCCGGCTCTTCCCAGGTGTTAGATGAATAGGCGCTTTCATGATAGAGCATGGAGTGGTAATGAAGATCGATCAAGCCGGGCATAACCGTCATGCCGGATAGATCGAAAACTTCGGCACCTTTTGGGATGTCAATCCGGCCGCTTTCTCCTACATCCGAAATAACGTTGCCGCGAATCAGGATCACCCCGTTTTCAACGGGAACCTCGTTTACGGCATCGACGATCCTGACATTGACGAGCGCTTTGACAGGTAAAGATTTTTCTCCATGAGATGCCAAGCCTACACATGAAAAAAATATGATAAAAAGAATTATGAAATAGAAAAGCTTATTTCCCTGAGATCTTCTTTTCATTTTGAAAGCCTCCTTATCCCATTTTTTTACTTCCCCGAATTGCCCTTACGGCTAAAAACGAGTCTCCCCCAAAGGGGTGATCAGCTTGAACGGTTTTCCGTTCTTCCAATAGAGCCGGGGAATATGTTTTTTGACACTCTGACAGACTTCATGCAGGTCCGTGTTGCGGATAGCGGCTATCTCCTCGAGGGCGATATGTTCGTCCCCCTGTTTCCCGATAAGGACGACTTCGTCTCCTATTTTGGCCTCGGGAACATCCGTCAGATCGACGACGGTATGCTCGAAACACACGTCACCCAATACGGCAACTCTTTTCCCGCGAACCAATGCCGCTCCGGCAGCCGAATGATCTCTGGAATAGCCGTCACCCCAGCCAACCGGGATAACGCCTATACACATATCCTTGTTGACGGCATAAGGGCTCTGTTCACTGAATTTTTCCCTGGGTTTGAGCGTCTTGAGTTCCACGATCCGCGTTTTTAAAGAACGGAATACCGGTTTGAGGTCAGCGGCTCTCTTCGGCCTGGAGACAACCGGATTCCCGAATATCAACCGTCCTGGATCCACGAAATTCAAGGACATGTGCGCATAATTCAGAAGCGAGGGTGTGGCGGACGCCATTTTAACCGGAATATCTATCCCTTTCTTCTCGAGATCCTCTAAAACACCGGTGAATCTTTTGAACTGCCAATTCATATAATTTTCATCTTCGCTGAAATGAAAATGCGTGTAAATCCCGGCCACACAGATATTCTCGAGTTCCAGCAATTTATCGACAAAATTAACCGCCGTTTCCGGCAGAACTCCGATCCTGTTCAACCCTATATCCACCTTGACATAGACATCGATAGGCAGCGGGGCCTTTTTCGAATATTCCACGGCGGAATCCCAATCCGTCACCGTTGGTATCAGGTTGAACTCGACTACCTTATCGGCTGTTGAAGAAAGGTTGTTGGCGTACAAGAGAATGGGCGCTTGGATTCCGTGCCGCCGGAGATTGATGGCTTCAAAAAGATCCGCCACAGCCACGCCGTAAGCTCCTAAAGAGAGGACTTCCTCTGCGGCTTCCAGATATCCAAAACCCCAAGCGTCGCATTTCAGCGAACATATGATTTTCACATCTTCGCCGGCAAGCCTTTGTGCCTCCAAAAAGTTATGCCTCATGGCATCCAGGTCTATCTCGAACCACACAGGCCGCAACAGCATGTCATCGATATTCACGATTCTCTCCTTAATTGTATCTTTATCTGGGAATTATGGGCAGTATGATATGCGACGGATATTTTGCGTTATGGTAGATTGTCTGGTCCGCGATTTTCATCTCGGTCCCGAATCCAGGTTTTTCTCCTGTATTCAAGTTCCTGCTGAATTTTGGAAAGGCACTGCTCGTTACATCGACCCTGATTCTGTGGCCCTTTTTAAAGACGAGGCTCGTCGCCCAGAGGTCGATGTCGATCCCGTAGACTTTTCCCGGCACCATAGGCTCCGCCACTCTGAAGGAATTTCTGAAACGGGTCTTGCATATATTATCGTTGACTCTCATGGCATAGCCGTTGGGAAGGACATCCACAAGCCGGACAAAAAAATCCGTATCGGTCACATCCGAGGAAAAGTACAGTTTGGCCGATAAAGGGCCTGTGACTTCAAGATCTTCCTCCAAGATTTCACTTGTGTAACAGAGAACATCGTCCCGGCGTTCAACCGGACGCTGGTCCTCGTTGGCGCCGAGCTGGAAGCTCGCAGGAGCGTAAATGAAAGGCACGGGGCTTGCCGGATCATAAATGTATGTGTCGGGCTTTTCCTTCTCAGGCGGGGATACATCCAATTTCCCGTCGCCGAAAAATGAGTTTGCCCTGCCGCCGGAATGAAAATAGTATTTCGTGTAGACCGTTCTTTCAAGCGGCCATTCATTCTCGTCCCTCCACTCGTTATCCCCCATGACGAATATCTTAACAGGGGCATCATCGAGAACCCCGGTATCTTTTCCTTTGAGCCAATAGTCGAACCATCTTATATACAAATTGTTAAGATCAATAAGTGAGTTGGGGCCATAATCGAAATCACCCAATTTTTGTTTTCTGTTGATAGCGTGAGGCCACGGACCCACCATCAATTTTTGATGTTTTCCTTTTCCGATTGATTTGGCATGCTCGGACATGGCCATGAAGTTCTGAATACAGCCGGGTTGATCGTCATCATACCAGCCGGTGATGTGGATAGCCGGCATGTCCATCTTGGCTAATTTTTCCTGGTAGCTTCGCTCGTCCCAATATTCGTCCCAGGTGGAATGCTCGATCCACTCTCTCCAGAAAAAAGAATCCCGCCCGGCTTCTTTATCCATATCAATGACGGGAAGGTGATCATAAATTTTCTCCCAGACCAGGTGGGTCATGTCCTGCATCGTTTTTCCATCGATCATCACGACCCATTCAAGAGCTGACATCATCAGGGCTCCATTCTGAATCGGAAAATTGAGGAAAGGATCGGGCGGCGTTACCTCCGGAACCATGGCCGTGTAATACCGGCTTTTTAAGGTGGCGGGATAAACCTGCGTCCAGCCCTGATAGGAGCCTCCGAAGGAGCCGATTTTTCCATTGGACCACTCTTGCCTGCCGATCCACTCGTGTGTATCGTAACCGTCCCTGGCTTCATTGATAAAGGGATCGAACTTTCCATCCGAATCGCCTCTTCCCCGGACATCCTGCACCATGAAAATATAACCCCTTTGAGCAAAGTAAGGCCCGTATCCGGCCCTGACGAAGTTATTGTTATCATAGGGAGTCCTGATGAGTATGACGGGAAACTTTCCCTCGGCATCCGGCAGGAACATATCCGCCGAAAGTTCCACTCCATCGCGCATGGGCACTCTCACATTGCATTTGAGTTTCATCCCGAATTCAGGCTGAGAAAGCTGAGCCTGTGAATATCCTGCACAGGTGAATAAGAAGACAAATGCGGTCAGGAGTGCAAAAAACCTGATTCCTTTTGACAATTCAACCTCCTAAGTTATTGGATTTTTGTTTTATCTATCGATTATTGTTTTTAACTCCGGATCGGGTCTTTCCGTCCAGCATTATTTTCTATAAATTTCCCGAATTCTCGCTTTATATCAGATGGGACATGCTGTCCGAGATATCTTGGGCTAAGCTGACAATGATTTTCGAATACTTTTGTTCGATGGATTGGATCGAATTTTGAATCGTAGAAGAGGCAAAGCTGACAGCCCCTGCCGGGCGGTTCGTTACTCGATTGAATAAAGGCGCACATATCCCGATCAGACCTGGAATGTATTCTTCATTATTCAGAGAGTAGCCCCTCTTTTTCGTCTTTTCCAAATCGAAGAGCAGGCTTTCCACATCCGCAATGGAATATTTTGTTCGTTTTTCCAAATCAAGGCGGGAGATTGATGCTAGCTTTTCCTTCTCCGGAAGGCCGGCAAGAAATGCTTTCCCCATGCATGTGCAGTGCAAAGATTTGATTATGGTCGGGTAACGAAATATCAAAGTATCCTTGGCCTCTTTTCTGTAGATCACGACCAGTGAATCATCATCGAAGAGCGCTACTTCGATGGTCATGTTGATCTTTTTGTATATGTCTTCAATAGGAGGTGCGATCGCCGACAATATATCGAGGTTTCTTCCCACTTTGAAACTCATCGATAAAACTTTTGGCCCTAACCTCAACATCTTTGTCTCCGAATCCTTGCACAAGTAACCCAGTTGAATCAATGTGTTGACATAACGGCATGTAGAGGTCCAGTTCAGGTCGGTTTTCCGGGATATTTCTTTCAAGTTCAAAAAGACATTTTCCTGAGGAAAGAGATCCAGTATCCTTAATCCTTTTTCCAAGCTCTTTGAAAACAGATTGCTTGAGGATCCTTCATTTTTGCTCATTTTCATGTATTCTATTATAGAATAGATATTCTATATGCGAACATTCATAAATAAAAATAATGCTTTATTTTTTCTTTGTCAATTGATTTTTTTACAGGCGAAGATTTGAGTGTATGCCGTTTAGCTTCCCACAGGTGTCCAACCTAAAAAGTGGTTCCGATAGCAAATCGAAAATTGAAATGGCTTTCGTTCCGAGTGGTAAAGCGGTTGTTGTAGGCAAAAATAAGTCTGAAGGGGACTCGAAGTGCGGGAACGAAAATCCGGGCTTCTAAACCGGCGGATGTGTAAAGATCGCCCAAACGGAAAGGATTGTCTTCATCAAAGGCATTGCCGGCATCGTAGAACAAGATGGCATACAGCGGGCCGCCGACAGGGATGATGTACTCGAAGTTAAGGACAAGGGATTTGGTGCCGCCTTTGAGCTGTCCCGAATCAGAGCGCGGACCTATGGTATAAATATCATAGCCCCTGATGGAGCGCTCGCCTCCGAGGTAAAATTTTTCCCAGAACGGAAGATCCGAATCAGACAGAGAATGGATGAATTGGTATTCCAAATGAAGTCCGATAGATTGATTCAAGACTGTAGGGATGTAGCGAGCCAGCTCGATTCGCGGCTTTATAATCGAAACATCCCCACCCAGAATACCCCCGGCGAATTTGCAGCTCAGCAAATAAAGAGATCCTCTCGAAGGCGTCAAAGGATTGTCCACGGTGTTTCTGTAAACAGCCGGGGTTATGCTGCTTACATTGTATTTTCCGTAGCTGTAAATTCCGCCGTAAGAGTAGGAGCTGTATCCGTAATAGGAATAATAATCGCCTCCGTAATCCTCGGAAGGCGATTCAAGAGTCACGTATTCATAACTGTAGGCCAGACTTGCACTCCAATAGCCCCTGAGCCTCATGCCCAAGTTGAGAGTGCTTCCCACCGATTTTTGATCGTAGAGACCGGGATAGACATAGTAGCGATTATAAATGCTGAATCCCAATGATATGGGTCTGTCGAAAATATAGGGTTCGGTAAAACCGACCATATAATTCCGGATTCTCTTTCCATACTGAAACGTCAGATCGAGCTTTTCCCCTGCCCCAAGGAAATTGACGGTTCCGTAGCTTATGGCAACGAAAGGTCCTTGGTAACCGCTGTAACCGGCCGTGAACTGGATGTTGTTCCGCTGCATTTCTTTGACTTTGAGTTTGACGTCTATAAGAGTTGGATCCTCGGGATTCGGATTGACCTCGGGCTCGCCGTCAAGCTCCACCAATCCCAACTGATTCATGCGCAGAATGCTGTCTTTGAACAAGGCGAAGCTGAATCTGTCGCCTTCGCGAATCAATATCTCACGCCTGATGACTTTGTCTTTCGTATATGTGTTTCCCTGAATGCTCAACCTGTTGAGATGCGCCACTTCGCCTTCATAAATGTTGTAATTCACGTTAACCCGCTTATTTTTGGGGTCGAGACTTTCAACAGGCCGTATCTGCGCGTAAAGATGACCGAAATTCTGATAGAGCTCGCCGATCTTTTTCACGGCCTCTTCCCGCTCTTCCGTGCTGTAGAAATCGCCTTCCTCATACTTGATCAAAGAGCGAAGGGATTCCCCGTTGAACACTTTGTTTCCCTCAATAGATATGGAACCCACGGTGTAGCGTTCTCCCGCTTCAATGGGAATGATCAATTTCTTCATCTGTTGTTTTTTAAACAGGATGGTCCGTTTCTCGACTTCTTCGATTTTCGGCTGGCCGATAATGGCCTCCATATAGCCATGATCGTGATATGTCGTCCTGAGATTATCGATGTCTTCGCTGAGTTTGTTTTCCTTAAAAGCGTCCTTTCCCCCGATCCAGGAAAGCAAACCGTGCTTTTTATTCTCCTTGAAAGCTCTCAACAAGGTGTTTTCGGGTAGTTGGGTCTTTCCTTCAAAGGTGATATCCGACACCCTGATTTTCGGGCCTTCATCGATACGGAATACAATCGCCAGCTCATTCTTTCCCGCCGTTGAGGTTTCCGATTCCACTTTGCCCGCACTGATGCCTTTATCCGATAAGAGCTCCTCTATCGTATTCTTTATCTGTTGCACCTTATAAGGGCTGTAGTAGGAATAGGGCAGGAGATACCGGTTTTGCTCCTTGAGCTTGTTGACGATCGCATCTTCTTTAACTTTCTTCCCGGTCTTGTAAATGATGTCTTTAATGACAGGGTTCTCCTCGACCTTGATTTTAACGATTTTCCCTTTTGTGCCGTTCTGCTGTTCGATTTTTATGTTCGCAAAAAACCCCGTCGACCATAAAACCTTGAAATCCTTACGCAACAAGTCCAAACTGAAATAATCACCTTCTCTGGCTGATAAATAATAGAGGATAGTCTCCGCCGTTACCCGCTCATTCCCTTCGATTTCTATCTTCTCTATGATTTCCTGACCGAAAAGAACGAAGGGCAAGCAGAAAACAATAATTGAGATTAAGGCCGTTTTTTTCATTTTGGCTTATCTATGGTCCATGTATAATCCAAATCATCGGTGATATCTATCGTCTTCGATGCGACCTGTCCGCCGTCACTGATTCTTAGTGCTTTCAAAAAATGTTCTCCCCAGGAAACATCGATGATCCACCGGTTCTCTTCATCGACAAGATCGAATTGATAGATTTCATCCATGTAGATTTTTAATGTTTCGCCAAAACTGTTCGTAACATTGATATCGGCCGGGTCTTCAATCCACCAGCCGTAATCGATCTCCTCTTCAACTTCGATGGTTGCAGAGTCAAGCAAAATTTCCGTTCCTCTCTTCTTTGCCTCCAGCTCATGCGTATCGAACGAGACGTTGTCGATCTCCATGGAATTCTTATAATTCAAGGAAAATTGAAACACACCATCCATGTAGATATCCAATACCTCATCGATTTTGCTGTACACTATGATATCCGCTTCTCCCTCGTTGTTCGGACTCGTCGGGCTTTTGCAGTTCCAGATCGATAAGACTAACAATGCGACTAGGAATGTTTTTTTGATTGCTGAAGCTGAATCCATTGAGCTTGATTTGCGCATATTCATGAGTCGGCCCCTTTTTTCAGCACCCTCCATCACTTTCCGAACCTGAAAACCACGCCCAGATGTAAAGTCAGGTAATCCTGCTGCGTGAAATCATCCGTTTTGAACTTGGCTGGATTTCTCGAGAAGAGATAGTTGTATTTCACTTCGCAAACAATAGAGAACAGCTTAAAAGCGAACACTTCGACTCCCAGCCCGATGTTCAACAACGGGCTGATATCGGAAAAACTCTCTTCCGAATTCCCCGGTGCTGGCCAAACTCCGGATCCAAAAGTGTCTTGGCTGAACTTCCAATAGGAGATTCCACCTCCCAGAGTGAGGTAGGGCTCGATGAAATAGCCCGATTTGAGGTAAAAATTCCCGTTGAGTACGAAATTTTGCATCTCAAAGGCCGGCATCTGGTGCTGATAATCAAACAGCCTGTAGTCTTCTTTCACAGAGAGCCAGTTGTAGCTGTAACCGAAATCGAGGTAGACGTTGTTACTGAGTTCATACCTGAAGCCCACCCCGAAACCGAGACCCGGATTCACCGCTTCTCTCAATTTTGTTGAATCATTGTAGTAACCGCTAAGCGCCAACAATCCTGTAGGCTTGACGGTGATGTGGAATTTTTTGAAAAGATCGGAGGCTTCGACAGTGCCTCCGATCATGACGAAGGATAAAAGCAGAGTGATCACGTGTTTTCGCATTTTATTCTTTTTTGTTTAACGGCATAAGCACCTTCACTATCATTGACATTTCTTATGGATGATTCACTCTATTCGACCGTCCAGGTATAATCCTTGTTTTCCGAAATATCCAGAGTGATGGAAGCAACTTCCTTTCCATCGCTGGCCCTATTGGCTTTTAAAAAACGCTCACCAAAAGAAACATCTACGATCCACCTGTTTTCCTCATCCACAATATCGAACTGATAATTCCCGTCCATATAAACTTTTAGAGTATGCCCGTATTGATTCGTCACATTTATATCCGGTGGATCATCGATACTCCAAGAATAGTCGATGTAATTGGTAACGTCGATTTCGGCAGAGGCAACGACTGTAGTTGTAGTCAGTTTTTTCGCTTCGAGTGTATGCTCATCAAGGGATACATCATCTATAGTCTCGCTGTCATCATGATTCAATGAAAACAGAAAGGTCCCGTCCATATAGATATCCAAACTCTCGCCGAAATTATTGGTTACGATAATCCTCGCTTCTTCATCTTCATCGGTGGTCGTATCATCGGCCTCATCAGTACCGAATATGCTGTCACAACAGATCGTAGAAAAGACCAAGAGACAAACCAGGAGCATAATCGGAATGACACTTCCTGAATGGTCGATCGCTTTTTTCCATCTCATATTGACCTCACACTTAGAACCTTCATTAGACTCGTTAGACCAACCAAGCCGGCCTTTTATTCCAAAAAAAATCTCGCTCTGTCCATGCCCGAAATGAAATTCGAGCGAATCAGAACAGAAAAATATTTTCCCCTTAATGGAATGAAAGAAAATTGCGAATTGTCTATATGATCGATATGGCTCTCTTTTGCCGGCTGGGGAGAGTTCCCCCTCTCAATCCCCTATGCTTTTACCCCTCTTTAATTTTAAACAGCCGGCTTCGATCCTTTATGACAATCAACAACTGAATGAGGAATTTCTACTCTGTCAGAAAGCAGCTCCTCGCTGACTTCAGAAAATCGCTTTACTATTTAACTTCGGGCACTGGTTCGAATTCAGCCAAGCCCTCTATGTCTATCTCGTCCACTTTTCCCCGCGCGTTCAAAGTGATCGTAACGAAGGCTTCTTCGAGAATCTCATTGAAGTGATGGGTTCCGAAGGGCTTTGGATTCACCCGGAATGTATCGTAATGCCAGTGGTCGAGCACTCCCATGGGTTTGGAATTGTAGTAAAGTATGAGCTTTCCGTCCTCGAGCTTCACCTCAGCTGTTCCGTACATTTCGTGTTCGTACCTTCCACAGTAACCGACCGCTTCCAAGCTGGGTTTCGTGTTGAGGATACGACTCTCTTCAATCTCCTTCCTCATCTTCTCTGCCCGAATTTGACCTTCTTTGACCTGTTCCATAATGGCGGCACTCCAGTCCTTGACCGGATCACCGAGGAAGGCATCCACGATCCTGTAGAAAAGGGCTGCATCCAATCTGTTGCGATCGTTGTTGGTGAGCACGACGATGCCCAGGTTTTCTTCCGGAAGAATACCCTGTTGCGACAGCATGCCGTCGATGCCCCCATTGTGCCAGATGATGAGGCGGCCCCTGTAGTCTTCAAGAACCCAGCCCATGCCGTAAGCCTGGAAATGATTCGAAGGATACATCTTTTGCCTTTCCGGTCCGGCTGTCATGACGATGTTCGGATTGAAGGTCTCCTGCAGTATGCTCGAATCCAGAACCTGTTTTCCTTCATATTTTCCTTTACCGAGAAGGAAGCGATGCCAATGGGTCATCTCCGCCACGCTGGAATTGATCGAACCCGCAGGAGCGATGTTGTCAATATTCCGGTAGGGAATCGCTATTCCCTGACCGTTTTTCTTTGTATGGGGTGTGGCTACATTATCGACACCGACGAGGTCTTTGGGGCTGGTGTTGCTCCGGTTCATGGCTAGAGGTTTGAAGATGCGCTCTTTGATGAAATCGTCCCAGCTCTTTCCGGTGATGGCCGGTATCAACTGCCCGGCTGTCAGAAACATAATATTCTGATAGCCGAACTGCGACCGGAAGCTGGAATTGGGTTTCAGGAAACGTACCCGCCTGATTATCTCTTCGCGGCTGAAGTCCTGTCCGTACCAGAGAGCATCCCCTCTCCTGCCGAGTCCGCTGCGGTGGCAGAGCAGATCCCTGACCGTTATCTCGCGGGTCACATAAGGATCGTACAGCTGAAATCCTTTGAGGTGATCGATCACCCGATCGTCCCAGGACAGTTTTTTATCCTGTACAAGGAAAGCTAAGGCCGTGGCCGTAAAGGCTTTGGTGTTGGAACCGATGGCGAACAAGGTGTTTTCATTCACCGGGTCGTTCTTTCCGATTTCTTTCAGTCCGTATCCTTTTGCCAGGACGATTTTATCATCCTTTACAATGGCCACTGCCAATCCGGGAACTTCCCAGTCTTTCATAGCCTTCAGGATGTAATCGTCGAGTCCTTCGAGAGGGTCGCTTTGAGAAAAAAGAAGACCAGTACTGGTATTCAACAAAATCACGATTATAAAAATGAAAACAATCCGGAACAGAGGCTTTCTCATATTTTTCCTCCAATCATGAATGATTCAGATTTAATAATATTACGATGATACTCTACCGAATGAAAGGGATTTTTCTCATTTCTAAGAAAGATTCCAAATTGCCGCATTCACTAGGGTATTCCGGCACTAGATCCTTAACATCTTGGGAATGGAAAATCAGTTCACAGAAGATGTCAATTACTTCTATTTGTTCTTTTTAAACCTGCGGAAATGCCAGCGAAATTTCTTGACTTCGCGGCATTCATCGTAGCTATGGCAGTCGTCACCTCGTTTTATCTGTTCGACCTTGCCGTTTCCCTTAAACGAATCCTTGCCGTCTCCTGATTTGATGACAAAATCATGACATTTTAAACTTGGTGAATCGGAAGCATTCTTGTTCTCTTCAACCGGAGAAATCCAAAAATCTTGATTGAGAGCAACATCAGATTTTTCCTCAGTTTCCTCTAAACCATCAACCCAACTGTGGTGTTTGGTTACAATAT
>JAFGNQ010000472.1 GCA_016926925.1 Candidatus Aminicenantota bacterium | reverse complement strand
CGTGCAAAACGGATACCCCATCGAGCTGGATGTCCGCCTGCTCAAGGATTCCGAAGTCGCTGTCTTCCATGATAAGAGCCTGGAAAGGATGACGTCCGGATCGGGAGCGATCGGAGAATATGATTCCACGCAAATACGCCGAATCCACCTTTTGAAGACCGGCCAAACAATCCCTCTGCTCTCGGATGTTCTCGAAGCTGTGGCCGGACATGTTCCTTTGATCATCGAGATTAAAAATGAGAATCATAAGGTGGGTGCGTTGGAAAAAGCGCTCCGGGAGCGAATGCGTTCCTATGAAGGGAAATATACCGTCGTTTCTTTCAATCCTTTTTCCTTAAAATGGTTCAAGGAAAATGCCCCCGATGTGATAAGGGGACAACTTTCGAGCGATTTTCGCGGTGAAAATCTGCCTTTTTACACGAAATTTCTTCTCAGAAATCTCTTTTTGAACTTCATGAGCAAACCGGATTTTATCCTTTACGATATCCGGTGCCTTCCCTATTGGGCGGCAGCCCGTATCAAGGCAGGAGGAAAGCCTGTCATCGGCTGGACTGCAAGGAGTCCGGAAGAACATATCCATGCCTTACGGTTTTGCGACAACGTGATATTCGAAGGGTACACGCCCAAGTGAATAAGCCGGGTCGCCGAACAGGCTTTCCACAGATATCGAAGCTACCCTATCCATGAGCTTACAGGGCTCTGTTTCCGGAGAAAACAAGTCCTGATGTTTCAATCCTGAATTTCTATGATTTCTTCTTAAAGGAATTTCATGTAAAATCAAGGAGGAAGTCATTCCGGGTACAGAAGATTTTATGGGGAAAACGAAGGCCATGTTCACGCTGCCGGAAAAGGTTTCTGTCAGGAATCTTTCCGGTCTGACCGAACGCTTTTTAAAATTACGCAGCGCCGCCACCCTGGAGATCGACTGGGCCAAAGTTGAAGAATGCGAAATTTCGGGCCTCGCCTTTTTGACTTATTTGAAAGCGAAGCACGGGAATGTCCTTTTTAAAAACGTCCCGGAGGACATGAATAACGCATTGGCCCAGTTTTCTTCGGAAAGTTTTGCCGAGGCTAAAACCTCCGCAAAGCCACCCCCGCAAAATAAGTTGGAAGTCCTGACGGATCGATTCTTGGCGTTGGGAGACAGTGTGAGGAAGTTTTTTGTCCTGCTGGCGGACGAGGTCTTTCACACTGTTTCATACCTGAAAAAACCCGGAGGAATATATCCCGGCGAAATACTCAACCAGCTGTACTTCATGGGATACAAGTCTTTTCCCATAGTCTGCTTGATCACTTTTTTGGTTGGGGTGACGATCTCTATGACTTCAGCAGCCCAGCTCCGACTCTTCGGTGCCGACATCTATCTCTCCTACCTTGTCGGTGTGGCCATGATCCGGGAGCTCGTCCCGTTGATGACCGGAATTATCCTTGCCGGTAAAATCGGGGCGGCCATTACGGCGGAAATCGCAACCATGCAGGTTCTCGAGGAGATCGATGCCTTAAAGACCATGGGAGTCGTTCCGGAAAAGTTTCTTATGGTCCCGCGGCTGATCGCCATGACGCTGAGCATCCCCATTCTGGTTGTGCTTGCCGATTTCGTGGGCATTTTAGGAGGAGTTCTCGTCGCCGAGCTGTTCCTCGGTATTCCTCCTTCGGCCTTTATCCGAGAGATGTTGACCATTGTCGCCCTGCCGGATTTTCTCATAGGCATGGTGAAAACACTTGTCTTCGGCTGGGCGGTTGTCGTCAGCAGCAGCTTTAAAGGATTTTTCGTTCAAAGAAGCGCAGAGGAGGTGGGAATCGCCACAACGGATTCCGTCGTTCTCTCCATCTCCTTAATCATTGTCCTCGACTGCCTTTTCGCCTTTGTTTTGTATTGAAAACAATGGATATCATCAAAGTTAACAACCTGGATGTGGGATACGGCAAATTTTCGGTCCTGCGGGATCTCAACTTCACCATCAGCACCGGAGAGATTACGGTCGTTGTGGGCACCAGCGGCTGTGGAAAGTCAACCCTCATGAAGACGCTTATCGGGCTGATCCCGCCCCTCAAAGGGGACCTTCATATAGGAGGACAGAGGATCGACTTTCGGTACGAGGAGAGCCTGAAGATCCTGTATAAAAAAATCGGAGTTCTCTACCAGAACAGTGCTCTGCTCAACTCGTTGACGGTCTTCGAAAATGTGGCGCTTCCGGTCCGAATGGAACACCCGGTCATTCCTGGAGAAGTCTTGGAAAGGATGGTCGACATCAGGCTGTCCCAGGTCAACCTTGGCGACAGCGGGGACAAATACCCCTCGGAATTATCCGGAGGCATGAGAAAACGGGCCGCTCTGGCAAGGGCGCTGATTCTCGAGCCTGAGATCATTTTTTGCGACGAGCCTTCGGCCGGACTTGATCCGGTAACGTCTTCGGGTCTGGACGAACTGCTCCTGAGCTTGAAACAAATCTCGGGCATGACGGTCGTTGCGGTTACCCATGAGCTGCGTTCCATCGAGAAGATTGCCGACAGGATCATAGTTCTCGAGGACGGCAAAATGCGTTATTCGGGTGATTTCAAAGGAGTGTTTGCGCTCGGGGATGCGTTCATTGAATCTTTTTTTCTCAGGAAGGGGAAAGATGGTAACTAAAGAGCAAAAAATCCGGCTGGGGATATTTTTGATTATTTCCTTCGGGATTTTGGTGGTCGTTCTCGCTGTTTTCCTCATTCCTAAACTCAGCGATCAGGGAGAGGTCTACTACATCAACTTCAAAGAAACATCCGTCAACGGTCTGTATGTCGGCTCCCCGGTCAAATACCAAGGCGTGGAAGTGGGAAAAGTCGACAGGATCAGTGTCAATCACGAAGACCTCAATTCGATTCTGGTGCACACAAAGTTGAGAAAACAGTTCCCTATAAAAAAAGACATGACGGCCACGCTGATGTACATGGGTATCACCGGGCAAAAATTCGTGGAATTGTCCGGAGGGAATAATGACTCCGAGAGCCTTGAACCGAAAGGTGAGATTCCGACGCGCAGAGGATTGGGCGAGAAAGCCGAAGATATCGTCAGCAACATCGACTCGGCCGTAAAGGGCATCAACAACCTTCTCGACCCTGAAAACCAGAAAAGAATCTCGTTATTCCTTGAAAATGCGGAAAAGAGCGCGACGATTCTGTCATCCGTCTTGGAGGAGAAAAGGAGCCACCTGGAGAACTCCTTGACCAACCTCGAGAAAGCGACCCTGGAATTCGGAGAAGTGACTGCCAACCTCAGCAAGATCTCCCAGGATCTGGGAAAACTGACCGGAACCCTGGAATCCCAATCGGGTCAAGCTCTGGATAATCTCAACAAGAGGTTTTCCGACGAGGAAATGGGAAAAGTCCTGCGAAATCTCGAGGCCTTTATCGAAACGGCCTCTACGAGCCTCAACAAGATCGAGACCGTTCTCATTCGCCAGCAGGAAGAAGTCAAAAACACCTTCCAGAGCCTGGCTGAAGCCATAGACAACCTCTCCAAATTTTCCAGGGAAATGACTGAAGACCCGACTCTCTTCATTCGCGGCAGGAAGGAAAAAAAGAAATGAAAAAAATTTTTCTTTTTTGTATCATAACCGTTTTTTTGAGCGGGTGCATGTCCGCCCCGTCCCGAAGATACTATCAAATCTATCTTTCACTCGAGGAAGAATCCGCCTCCCGATTGTTCGATAAGGTCCTGTTGGTGGATCGTGTGGATGTGGACGACCTTTATGACGACTACAGGATCGTTTACAGGGAATCGCCGTACCAGTTGAATTTCTACTCCTATGAATTCTGGGCGGACAAACCGGCCAAGCTCGTCCAGGGAGCTGTTATCCATTATCTCCTGGGAAAAGAAATGTTCCATAAGGTTATCAAGGAACTCTCCAAAGGAGATCCAGATCTGGTATTGAGGTCGAGAATACATACCATCGAGGAAGTGGATACCGAGACTTCCTGGTATGCCAGGCTGGCTATGGAAATGGAAATCAGCGATTTCAAATCAGGAGAATCGATCCTCTTTCACCAATTCGACAGGAAGGTGTCTCTGTCCGATAAGAATGTTGCTCAGGTTCCGATCGCCTTATCCCGGATTTTAAAGGAAGAATTGGGAAAGGTTATCAGCGACCTCGCGTCCAAAATTCGTTGAGTTCCCGCCGGCTTCTCTCCGGATGGACCCCTGCTTCGATCTTACGGACACAAATTGGAAACGGAAATGCGTCCGTTTGCCGGACAAAGATTGAAGCGGCAAAAATCATGGTGTATAATTCAACCCAAATCCGGGAGATGAAAAGAGGCAGATCCATGAAAGATAAAAGAATTCGTGTCGTCATTGCCAAGCCGGGTCTGGATGGGCATGATACGGGAGCCAAGGTCGTGGCTCACGCCTTGAAAGATGCCGGGATGGAGGTGATCTACACCGGTCTCCACCGGTCCGTCGAGGACATCGTGAAAACGGCTGTGGAGGAGGATGTGGATGTGATCGGCATGTCGATCTATTCGGGAGCGCACCTGCCTTTGAGCCATAAACTTATGGATCGGTTGAAAGCAGATGGCATTGAGGACAAGATGGTTTTGGTCGGAGGCAATATCCCCAAAAGAGATATCCCTGCTCTCGAGGAGTACGGAGTCGACGGCGTTTTCTCTACGGGATCCAAACTGGATGACATCGTGGCTTTCATCAAAGAAAAGTGCGGGAGAATTCGATGAAGGAAAAGAATCCGGAAGGGCAGGGGAAGGTCATTCTCGAGTCGGGAATCGACATCAAGCCGGTTTACGGACCCGAGGATGTGGCGGGCATCGATTTCGACGCGGAAATCGGGCGGCCAGGTGTCTACCCTTTCACCAGGGGAATCCATCCCCTCATGTACCGGGAGCGCCCCTTTACCATGCGCCAGTATTCGGGGTTCGGCACGGCCAGAGAGACGAATTTGAGGTTCAAATGGCTTCTCGGACAGGGGCAGACGGCTCTCAACGTAGCCTTTGATCTGCCCACCCAGCTCGGACTCGATTCCGATGACCCTTTTGCAGAGGAGGAAGTCGGTCGGGTGGGCATGGCCATCGATACGCTGCGAGATTTAGAGGAGGCTTTCGAAGGGATTCCCATCGACAGCATCAGCACATCGCTCACCATCAATCCCGTCGCCTCGGTCATGCTGGCCATGTATCTTGCTTTGGCCGAGAAACAGGGTATCCACTGGCAACAGGTCAGGGGAACCACTCAGAATGACATTCTAAAGGAGTACATAGGGAGAGGTACGTGGATCTTTCCTGTCAAACCGTCCATCAGGTTGATCGGAGATATGGCCGTTTTCTGCGCCGGAAACGTACCGAAATTCAATCCCTTCAGTGTCTGCGGTTATCACATAAGAGAATCGGGCGCGACACCGGTTCAAGAGATGGCTTATGCATTT
>JAFGNQ010000471.1 GCA_016926925.1 Candidatus Aminicenantota bacterium | reverse complement strand
CTTTGTGCCTCGCTTCTACAGCAATCTCGACTCGTGAATTATCCAGGTTAGTATTCATAATAGTCAATTGATGTAAATTATGCAATCGCACGGCAGTCTTTTGGAACAAGCCACATTTATTGGACGACCTGTGATGCAAACACAGGTTCGAGATTGTGCTCTTCTATGAGGTGGAAATTCTCCTTGAGGAACTTGAGAGTTTCCTCCAACGGGTGGCCGATTCCCAAAGCGAATCCGTTCTTTTCAGCCAAATGCAGGAGCTCCATGAACTTCCCTTTAATGTAATTCTCTGTTGGCTCGCCGTCGAGAAATACATGCCGGAAAGCTGTGGGGATGCCAAGGCTTTGTGCGACTTGATGGGCAACCGTACTTCCCGTAGTGCGGCTATCGATGAAAAAGAGATTCCGTGCCCGCAGACGGCCTAAGATGATACGCATGAGCCGCGTGTCCGCCGTAATTCTCGAGCCCATGTGGTTGTTAACGCCCTGTATGAAAGGGACCTGTTCGAGGTTTTTATCCACTGTTTTGATAATATCTTCTTCGCTCATGTCGGCAAAAATCATGCCTTTGACACTGTATTTTTCTGAATTGTTGATCGATTCAAGGGGCAGGTGGAGGATGACTTCGAGGTTGTTCCGACGGGAGATTGTGGCTGTTTCCAGGGCGAGAGGACTGAAAGGAATGATGGCCACCGTCAGCGGTTTACCGAGCGAAGCCAAAAGATTGATGGCTTCCAGGCTGTAGCCCATGTCATCGACGATCAGGGCCACTTTGTTTCGCGCCGGCCTTAAGCCGGGTTTCTTGGCTGTCTTTGGACTCTCCTTCCGGCACGAAAAAAGGATGGCAAGTTTTTGCCCCTCCTCTCCTTCAATTTCCCACAGAAAAAAATTCTTTTCTGTAGATTTTTGTTCTTCTCTTTTGAGGATCCGGAAACCATGCTGGAGCAAGGTGTTTTCCAGCGACTTTTCGATATTGCCGTATTTCTGGAACGGGATATCGATCATCAAATGAAAGCTTCCACCGTCATCCTTGAATTGATTGACCGATTTTCTCTGAATTTCGAGATTGGCCAAGGCTCCCAGCACGATCTGGGTGAGGGTTTCTTTTTTTGGCGGTCTTATTTTTTCCCCCTGAGCAAGATTCGAAAAAAGGCAAGAATGCTTTCCCTTTTTCCATTGGACCCAGTCCAATCCCAAAACAGTAAGCAGAGTGAGGCAGATAAGGGCTATGTGGATGGCACGCGTTGATACCGGAATTTGATTTTCTCTCGGCGATCTGGGCGTTCGCATAAATTATAAATTTGAGATGAGATTAAGGGTTTTTTCCAGGTAGGCTGCGAAACTCGGATCATCGTCACCGATTTCGATATCCGGCTCAATACCTTTATTCCAGATCGGTTCACCCGCATTCAAGTAAAAAACCGAAGATGTCAGCAAGAGGCCGCTCCCGTCTTCCAGAGGAATGACCGCCTGCTGTGAAACAAGTCCGGGGGATCGGCGGCCTATGATCTTGACACTCTTGAATTCCCTGAGTACTCCGGCCACGATTTCAGCCGCTCCGATTGTTGCTTGGCTTGTCCATACAATCAACGGCAGATTGCTCAAAACAGATTTGCCTTGGAGGGAGAGATTTTCCCTGGTGTCTCCTTTTTTCTTGAGATACCCAATGTTGCTTTGATTCAGCAGGATGTTTAGGAACGCTTGGGCTTCACCGATCTCTCCTTCCGCACAATATCTCAAATCCAGCACCAGCGGCTTTTGAGCAGAGGCCAGTTTCGGGACGAGATCTTCTCTGAATCGTGATGCGCACGGCGGATAGAAATTGCTAATTTTCAAGATTCCACTCAAGCTTTCTTGTGGGGCAAAGGAATATGCTTCGTCAGCCATAGGACTTCTTTCCACTTCTACGACCCTTGTGTCGCTTCCACGAAGCACTTTGAGTCGAACCGGTTTTTTGGTTTTGTCCTTGAGAATAAGGTTAGCTTCCACCATGCTCATCATCAGAGTGGACCTACCGTTAATGGCGCTTATGGATTCGCCTAACTGAATTCCTGCTTGCTCACCCGGCGAGTTTTCTTTGACTGCAACAACCAGCGGAAATCTCCCTTGATTTTTGAAGAGAAGGAGACCCGGCCCAAAAAGATCGGAGTCTTTGCGCTGACGATATTTTACCAAAGACTCCTTGTCCAAATAACTGGATAGGATGTCGAGAGAATCGACAAGGCCCCGAAACGCCCCCTCCATGGTTGTAGCGGGGCTGGGTTCTTCAACATATTCATCACGGATCAAATAGGCGGCACTGCCAACGAGCTTCATTCGGTCATCGGCCGCATTTTTTCCGGAAAGACCGGGAAGAAAATTCTTTTCCAGAAGGAAGAACAGGCATAGTGCAACCCAGACGGTGACGAGTGTGATCCGTAATTTTTTGATGTTCATCGCATTCACAGCACCTTTCGATTTTACCATCATCGTTTCAGCCATTGCAAGGGATTGAGGGGCTTTGTCTTGTATCGGATCTCAAAATAAAGTGTTTGTCCCTTTAGAGAGCCGAGATCTCCGACCATAGCGATAGGCTGTTCGCTTTGTACTGGATCTCCCTTTTTCACCAAGAAATCCGTGCAATGCCCGTAAAGCGAATAGTAGCTCATTCCATGATCAATAATGAGAAGGTTTCCGTAGCCTTGAAAATGGTCGTTATAGACAACCGTCCCCGGGTGGATGGATTTGACGATTACGTTTTTTTTCGGGGAGATTTCTATTCCGTTGTTTTTTGTCAACGTCCTGAAACGGGGATGCCTTTTGAGCCCGAAATGCGTAACGATTTGACCTGATATAGGCCAAGGAATCTTGCCTTTCTTCTCGTAGAGCGGAATGAGAGTGACAGGAAGCGGGACTTGACTGCTTAAAATTTTTTTCATGAGTTTTTGCAGCTGTTCCGCCCTTTCCGTTAACTCCGCCATGACCTTCTGGTGCGTTTCCTTATTCTGATCGATATCTTTGAGAAGGGCTTGATTGCTTTTTTCTTCTGCGTCCAGATCCTGTTTTTTCTTCCCTGCTTTGTCGATGAGCTGAGCGATCTCTGCTTTTTTGGATTCGACTTTTTTTTCCGAAGATTTGAGATCGTTCAATGTTTTCATGTATTCGGACACGGTTTGCTGCTGGTGCTGGGCCAACAGGACAAGGTGTTTGTTCTCAGAGAGCAGGCTTCCCACATTCTCGGCTTGAAGCATGGATCCGAAAATATTGAGTCTGCCAAATTTATAGAGAGTCACAAGAATCTTGGAAACAGAGTCTTTTTCCCGTGCCAGTTCGGACTTCAGAGCCGGAATCTTGTTGTTCAATGATTTCAGTTCCGCGTTGGCTTTTTCCATTTGGATATTGTAGAGAGAGATCTCTTTACGGATCAATTTCTTATTGAAGCCGATTTTATCGAGCCTTGAGAGCAAGGAACTCTTCCTGTTTTCCTCCTTCTTGATTTGCGCCTTAAGATCATTGATCTGTGCGGCGATTTCTTCCAGCCTTTTCTCGTATTCGGAGACATCCTGTTGGTAATATGCGATGTAGGGCAGCGAGGGAGTACACAGCACAGCCGTCAGAGTCAGGCAGAATATTATCCTTGCCAGATTTCTTTCACCCATTCCTTTCATTGAGTCGTATGATCGGCCTGAACGATTCACAAAAATGCGGCTGTAACCTCTCCCCATTATACACATTATCCATGTAAAATATCAGCCCGGTTTAAGCTATGCAAGCATTCCTTTTCTCGTGATGGATCTGTGAATGGCAAAAAATTGGGAGGTTTCAGCATCCATATGAGTTGCATGGTGGCGGGTGGAAATTTAAAGCAAGTCACAGTCCGTTAGGGCTGCAAGGTGGTGTCCGGAAGGGTCTTATTCTCACACCGGCAGGTAGGAAGAGCGAGGCGTTGTCTGTAGGAGTCCAATGATGGTTGGTGGTGGAGTCTTCGACGAATTCAGACCTTGCCGAGCTTACACTCTTGACATGCGAATTAGGCTATCGTGGAAACGGAAAGGCGGCCAAGCCGGTTAAATGCTTGCATACCAGGCCGGATAGCAGAAGGCAAAAAGCCCTCCATGAGTGCTCCCGTTCTCAAGGACGGGGAGGTCCCTCCTTTCTGAAGATATAAATAATGCCGCCTGCTGTGCCGATGATAAAGGTGAAGAGAATATCGGCGATGAGGGAAAATGAGAAGGCCAAAGCATTGGGAACTTCGTAGAGCTTAAAGATTTCGATGTAAAGCATCTCGCGAAGTCCAAGTCCGCTAATTGTGACCGGGATGGTCAGGACGAGAAGGACAATGGGCATGAAGATGAAATAATCGATAAATGGAATGGGGATGCGGAATGCAATCCCGACTAAAAAATAGTGGAGGATGACGTTAATCTGAAGGAGCAAGGCCCAATAGAGTGCTTGGAGGAAGACCGCCTTATTTTCTCTGTAAACCAGCACGATGCTCCTGAATTCAATAATCTTTGCTTTAACCTTTGCCAGAAGCCCCCTTTCCGGAATTTTTGCGAGAATCGTGGATGCTATAGGCAGGAAGAAGACGATGACACAGACCAGACCTGCCAGCCCTATGGCCAAGGATACCCAGATAATGGGATATTTCTGAGTCATATCGAGTCGGAGGAGCGATGCCGTCGTAGCGAAGACCAGGAGTACGATGATTCCGGTCAGACGTTCGACAAGAACGATGGCCGATGATTTGAGAAGTGATCGGGAGTACCGTGAGCCGTCCCATATCCGCATGACGTCTCCTCCGAAACGGGTGGGCAGGAAGAGGTTGAAAAAGTTGCCTACAAGGTAGGACTGTACCAGATAGCCGAAAGGGACTCTGTCGCCTTGAGCATGGATCAGGATCTGCCAGCGGCGGGCACTGATGAGAAGTCCCAAGGCATGAAGAGAAAAGGACAACAAGAGCCAAAAGAAATCAACCCCGCCTACGGCTTGGCCGATGTCACTGAGAGGAATTTTCTTGATGAGTAAGAAGGCTATGATGGATATGCTGAACAGGAATTTGAGAACGAGGCCGAGCCGATTTTTCCTTTTGGGCATTCGCGATGCCTCTTGTCAGGATTTTTTCTTCTTGAAAAAGTAATCTCGGGTAGTTTTTCCGAGCAAACCTGTCAACATAATGAGCGAAAGCAAGTTGGGAAAGGCCATGAAAGCATTAGCCGTGTCTCCAACGAGCCAGACGATATTGAGATGGACTCCCTGGAGCACGGAACCGATGAAAAGAAGGCCGAGAAAGACGAGACGGAAGGAGAAGACGATTTTGACTCCGAAGATGTATTCCAGACACTTCTCCCCGTAGAAGCACCATCCGAGAAGCGTGGAATACCCGAACAGAAAGGAACTGAGGGCGATGATGTACCCGCCGTAGGGAATAACGGAATCGAAGGCGGCCGCGGTTAGAGCCGTAGACGTCAGGCCGTCGGTGACGCCGAAGGCCGCAGTCTTGAGGTACATTCCCGTGATGACGATGCTCAATGTTGTCAGGGTGTTCACGACCAGGGTGTCTATGAAGGTTCCCGTCATAGCGATCAGGCCGTTTTTTGAGGGATCGGAGGATTTGGAGGCTGACTGGGCGATTGCGGCTGAACCCAGCCCCGATTCATTGGACAGGAGGCCTCGGCGGACTCCAAGGATAATCGCCTGCCTCATGGATGCCCCTACCATAGCCCCTCCTACGGCTTTGATGGTGAAGGCGGATTTGAAGATGACGGATACGGCCGCAGGCAAATGGGTGATATTGGCGACAATGATGATGATGGCTCCCGTGAAATAGAAGATGATCATGGCAGGAACAAGCCTTTCCGAAACGCCGCCGATACGCTTGATCCCACCCAGGATTACCGCTCCGACCATGGTGGTGATCACCAAACCCGTCAGCCAGAATGGAACGCCGAACTGGTCGTTGAAAGCAAGAGCCATGGAATTGGATTGGGCCATGTTCCCCGTGCCGAAAAGGCAGGCAAAGGTGCCGCAGATAGCAAAAAACATGCCCATGAATTTGGCCAGCTTTTCGTTTTTGATGCCGTAGCGGGCGTAATACATGGGTCCGCCCGACATCTCACCACGCTCATTCTTGACCCTGAATTTGACCCCGAAGAATCCCTCTGCGTACTTAGTGGCCATACCCAGAAATCCCGCGATCCACATCCAGACCGGAGCCCCAGGCCCTCCCATGGCAATGGCTGTGGCAACGCCGGCGATATTGCCGTTTCCGACTGTAGCCGCCAGCGCCGTCATCAGCGCCGCATAAGGGGAAATGTCGCCTTCCTCTTTGTCCGTTTTATCCTTGTGCATCGCTCCTCTGAGGACCATTTTGAGAGCCAGGAGGAGCCTTCTGACTTGGATCAGGCGGCAGACGATAGTCAGGAGAAAGCCGACTCCTAAGAGGAGTAAGACCATGACAGGGAACCAGACAAAATCGCTGAAGTCTTTGATGAAAACCAGCACTTTGTCAAGAATGGAGAGCCTGATTTGGAGATCGAGGACCGTGGTTTCAACGGCATTCGTTATCTCGATTTCCTGCTCGACAGGAGTCAAGCTGTAGAGGTCCATTTTTATGATGTATTTGCCGGGCTGAATACCGGCGAACGCGTAGCCGCCCTCTTTGTCGATTTCAGATTTTTCGTACTTTTCTTCTCCCAGAGGCTTGAGCAGTATGGCCCCCTTGGTGTAGGCTTTTTCACTGGGATATATCGTGACTTTGCCTTTGATTTCGGCTGCATTCAGGGCGCCGATACTGAAAATAAGACTTGCCAGCAAAATCGATAGCAGAAGTTGTTTCTTCATGATTGCCTCTAACCTGTGACTTTTCGAATAAAGATGAGAATGAGTATGAGTACGACGGGTGCGAGAAATTTTATATTGAACACCCAGAGTGGCTTGAATCTGAAAACCTGTGCGCCCTGTGAGATCTCAGCCAGGGCATTTTTGATTTTCCAGACATATACGAGAAAGAAACAAATGATGAGCCCCATGGCGGCTAGGATGAAATTGCCGAAGAGGAAGTCCATCTTAGCGAAGAACTGCCAATCTGTTAAAAATTTTATGGATCCTTCCGAAAGGGCCGATGGCACGGCCAGAAGGAAAGTGAAGATACCGACCAGAAGGGCGGCTTTCTTTCGCGGCCATTTCTTCTCGTCGATAAAATAGGCGACCGGAACTTCCAGTAGGGATATGGTAGAAGTTATGGCGGCCACCAGAAGAAGAAAAAAGAACAGAATTCCGAAGATATAACCTCCGGGAATCTTGGAAATCACGATCGGGAAAACCTGAAACATGAGACCTGTGCTGACTTCAAACTCTCCGGGATTGATCCCCGGAGTGGCAAAAAGGGTGGGGAATATGATAATCCCGGTGAGAAAAGCCACGAATGTGGTGGAAAAACAGACCCATCCTGCCGAGGAGACGAGATTTTCTTTTTTTGAAATGTAGCTGCCGTAGGTCATCATGATGCCCATGCCTAGGCTCAGCGAGTAAAAGGCCTGGCCAACGGCATAGAAAAGGACATCGGTATTGAATTTCGACAGGTCGGGCTTAAGGTAAAAAGAAAGACCTGTTTCCGCCCCCCCCAGTGTCACGGCTCGTATCGCCAGAATGATGATGAGCCCGAAGAGGACTGGCATCAGTATCTTGGACCACTTCTCGATTCCTCCGCTTATGCCTTTGGAGACGATGTAGATGGTGACGGCCATGACTACAAAAAGGCAGAAGAACACCTCGGGTGTGTTCGAAGCAAAGCCGCTGAATATGCTTTCCGAAAGCTGCCAGGTCACGTCCCCGCTGAATTTTCCGGCAATGATTTTGTACAAATAGCCGAATGCCCAGCCGCACACGACCGCGTAGTATGAGAAGATGGCCACACAGGTGAAGATCGCAACCGCTCCGGCAAGCTTCCAGGGAGTTTTGGGTTTGAGAGCCTTGTAGACACCAACGGGATTTTTCTGGGTGTGGCGTCCCATGGTCAGCTCGGCCAGCATGATGGTGAAACCGATGAAGACGACGGCGATGATGTAAGCCAAGACGAAGACGGCTCCACCGTTCTGGCCCACTTTCAACGGAAAACGCCACATGCTGCCCAGCCCTATGGCTGATCCGGAAGCGGCAAAGACGAATGCGAGTTTTGAGCCCCAATTTCCTCTTTGTGTCGCGTCTTGGACTTCCATGATTTCTCTCCTTTTGAGCGTCTGTTTCAGGCCTGGTGCAATTCGTAACTTTTATCACAATTTATTGGACTTGTAAAAACAAATCCTGTGGTTTTATGGATCACCACGGCAGTTTCCTGATAAAGATCAAAATAATGATGATGGTTATAGGAACCAAAAATTTCAGGGAGAAGATCCAGAGAGGTCTCAACTTGAACCGGTCGTTTCCGAATGCGATTTCCTTCAAGGCGTTCTTGATTCCCCAAGCATACGAGACAAACAAGCTTACGAACAGAGCCCCGACAGCGAGTACGATATTACCGAAGAATAGATCCATTTTCCCGAGAAATCCCCAATCCGTCAAAAATTTCACGCCGCCGACTGAGAGGGCTGAGGGAATGCCGAATACGAAACAAAGAATGCCGAGGACGTACGAAGCTTTGACTCTCGACCATTTTTTCTCGTCTATGAAATAAGCTACCGGGATTTCCAGCATGGATATAGTGGACGTCACAGCCGCCACCAGTATGAGAAAGAAAAAAAGAATTCCAAACAGGTATCCTCCGGGTATTTTGGAAATGATGAGGGGAAAAACCTGGAACATGAGGCCGGCGTTGGGGGTGAAAGTCTCAGGATGGACACCGGGAGTGGCGAAGAGAGTGGGAAAGATGATAAAACCGGTAAGCAGAGCTACCAGAGTTGTGGAGAAGCAAACCCAGCCTGCAGAGGAAACCAAATTATCTTTTTTGGAGAGGTAACTGGAATAGGTGATCATTGTTCCCACTCCCAGGCTGAGGGAGAAAAAAGCTTGTCCAAAAGCGAAAAAGAGAACCATGGGAGTGAGTTTCGAAAAATCAGGTTTGAGATAGAAGGCAAGTCCTGTGCTTGCTCCTGGAAGAGTAACGGCCCTTACGGCCAGCAGGATTATCAGACCGAAGAGGAGCGGCATGAGGATCTTTGTCCATTTTTCTATCCCTGCTTTGACTCCTTTCGAGATGATGAAAGTCGTGATTCCCACGATAACGAAGAGGCATGCAATGACTTCAAAAGGATTTGAGGCGAAATTGGCAAAAATGGTTTCTGAAGTCTTCCAGGATATTTCTCCGCGGAAAACACCGATGATGGTCTTGTAAAAATAGCCGAACGCCCACCCCGCTATGACACCGTAGTAGGAAAGAATAGCGGCTCCTGCCAGAACTCCCATGTAGCCGGCTAAAGGCCAAGCGGTGCGGGGTTTTATTGACTTGTATGCGCCCACGGGATTTTTTGAAGTGTGCCTTCCGATCGCGAACTCGGCTAACATGACCGTAAACCCGATGAGGATGACAGCCAGAATATAGGCAAGGACATAAATAGCCCCGCCGTGCGATCCCACCATCAATGGGAATCGCCATATACTTCCCAGCCCGATGGCAGAGCCTGCTGCTGCGAAGATAAAGGCAACTTTGGATCCCCAGCTTCCTCTTGTTTCCGGTTCTTGGCCGTTCATTCTTGTCTCCTAATGACGGATTCCCAGGAGAATCCGCCTATTTTCAAGTATTTTTATCATAATCGAACACATCGCGTAAAGTGCTAAGATAAAAAGATATTTGTTGAATCCGATGCAAACGTATCGTGAATCGCTCTCGCTTTCAACACACCGCACGACGCCTCTTAAGAACAGCGATTCCTCCCAATTTTATTTGGGGAGTGCTTCGTGACGGATAGGGGCCAGCCTTGAAGAAATAGACATTGCATAAATCCGATAAGGTCAGTAAAATTAAAAGTCGACTTTATTGAGGAGGCTGTGAAATGCATGGATTGGAGATCAAGCCGGATATTTACTACATCGGAGTGAACGACAGAACTACCGATCTCTTTGAAGGTCTCTGGCCTATCGCCAAAGAAGGGGTGTCCTACAATTCCTATCTCGTTATAGATAAAAAGAAGGCTATCATCGACCTGACCAAATCCTTGAAGGTGGATGAATACTTCGACAAGATAAGCCGTCTGACCGATCTCTCTGATATCGATTATGTCATCATCAATCATATTGAGCCGGACCATTCCAGTCTTCTCCGCACGATGCGGCGTATCAATCCGGGAGTGACACTTGTCGGATCGGCAAAAGCGGCGGATATGCTCGCAAAATTCTACGGCATTACGGACAACGTCAAAGTTGTGGGAGATGGGGATAAAATCAATTTAGGCCGACACACGCTCCAATTCATCTCCACTCCTTTCCTCCACTGGCCGGAAACCATCATGACATACGAGATGACGAACCGCATCCTCTTCACCTGCGATGCCTTCGGCAGCTATGGCGCCATTCGTGGGGCGGTATTCGATGATGAATGCCAATTCCGAAATTTCTATATGCAGGAAGCTCTACGTTATTATGTCAACATCGTTGCCAACTTCAGTTCGAGAGTGCTGTCTGCCATCGATAAAGTCAAGAACCTCCCTGTGGATATCATCGCGCCTTCGCATGGACTCATATGGCGTAAGAATATCCCGCTCATCGTCAACGCCTACAAAAAGTGGGCTGGGTATGCCGACGGCGAATCGGAGCCCGGAGTGACTTTGATCTATGGATCGATGTACGGGAACACGGAGATGGTGATGAATGCCGTTGCCGAAGGAATCACCAGTGCGGGGGCGTCCATTGAAATTTTTGATGTAGCCAGAACACATGTCAGTTACATTCTTCCTTCTCTCTGGACCAGGAAAGGAATCATGATCGGGGCCCCCACTTACGAAGTTTCGCTGTTTCCCCCCATGGCTGAGGTTTTGCGCATGGCCGTGCACAAGCGTATCCGGAATAAAAAAGCAGCCTATTTTGGAAGCTATGGCTGGAGCGGGGGTGCGCTTAAGAACATGCGGAAGATTCTCGAGCCGCTGAACTGGGACATCGGCGATACGTTCGAGTTCATCGGCAGCCCGGAAGAGGATGACATCGTCAGAGCCAGAGAGTTAGGACGAAAATTCGCCGAACGCATCGTCTCTTTAGGGTCGGAAAAGCCTGCCTGTTCGGATAACTAGGCTGATAAAGCCAAGCGGCACCTCACGGGATCTGTCTTGTATTAAGAAGCTCCCGACAGCATTTGTGCAAAGGCCGGGATCTCGGTTCGACAATGACGGCCATTCCAAAGGAGAGGGGGGATGTCAAATCCTAGCGGCTTGGAGTGCCGCTGCAACGAGCGCCGTCCAGACAGGAGCAAAAGGAGGGGAATAGGCCGAGTCGAACCAGCCCAAATCTGCGACTTTCATTCCCATGAAAATGGCAGCAGCGGCCGTGTCGATGGCCTGAGCTGCGTTGTTCTCGCAGACCGCAGTCGCACCAATGAGCCTGCCCGTATTTTTTTCTACCGTGATTTCGACATATGCCGTTTTAGCCCCGGGATAATAGTCGGCCTTGTCGACTCGGGCTGCAGAAAAGCTTTCTGCAGCCATACCTTCCTTTTCTGCCCCAGCGGGATCCAATCCCGTTCTGGCTAAAGAAAGTTCGAAGAACTTGAATATTTGAGTCCCTACAACTCCTGGGAAGGAGATATCCTGGCCGCACATGTTCAGACCTGCTATACGGCCCATCTTGTTGGCTGCAGACCCTAGAGGCCAATAGACAATCCTGTTCAGGATTTTATGATAGGCTGTCGCACAATCTCCGGCTGCGAAGATGTCTTGTTCGGAAGTCCGGCCCCTTTTATCAACGAGAATGGCCCCGTTTCCCAAGGTTTCCAGGTCGTTTCTGCAGAAATCCGTGGACGGCTTTGTCCCCACCACTGAAAACAGAATATCCACTGTGTATTCCCGCCCCCCGGCTTCGATCGATATGGAGGAACCTGATGCGGCAATGGAATCAACCGAAGTCCGCGCAAAAAATCGGATGCCCTTTTCTATGATCTTTTTCTCAACGGCCTTTTGAACGGCGCGGGGCCAATTGGCAGCAGGCACTTCCAAAATATCGAAAAGAAGGATCTCCATTTCTCTCCTGTGCAATGCCTCGATCAATTCGAGACCGATGTTTCCCGCTCCGATAACGGCCGCTCGCCTGGGATTCTTTTCGTCGAAGTAAGCCAGGACGCGGTGCAGGTCTTCCATATCGTGCAGGTTGAAAATGCCTTCTTGGCTGTAATCCAACTGTGGGAGTTTACTCGGCGAGGCACCTGTTCCGATGAGAAGCTTTCCGTATTCTTCTACCTCGACTTCCCCTGTAATCAAGTTCTTGATGCGGACCCTGTGCTTTTCAGGAAGGAGGCCGACGGCCTCTTTGTTGATTTCGACCGGTATCCCCCTCTCGCGCTCAAAACTATCCGGAGTGAAGTGGATGAGTTTATCCGGAGATTCAATGTCTCCCGAGATGACATAGGGGATACCGCAGGCTCCGTAGGATATGATCCTCCCCTTATTGATGATTCTTATGTCAGCCTTGGGAATCTTTCTTTTAATTTGGTTCGCCGCAGACAAACCTGCTGCGTCCGCACCAATGATAAGATACTCTGCCATAATTCCATCCTTTATTCTTTAAGTTCGGATATCCTCGCAAACCAATTTCCCCGTTACCCAATCTACTCGAACCTTTACAGGAATTCAAGCGCTCCGGGCTTAGGCTGCGTCAATTGATTTTTTTAATAAAATTGGGAGCTTTGCCCTTAGGGGAGTTTAAGAAGATTTAAGGCTGATACGAACTTGTTTCAAATCGGGTCCCGAATTGTGATAAAATATCCTGCACAAGTTATGCCTGAGGTCTGACATGACGAATAACTGGAAAGAGAACCTTGCAAGTTTTTTCGAGGGTTATCGAATCATTGAAAGGAGCAAGGACGATACTTTAAAAAATTTTTATCAGTTTTGTGAATTTGTGGCCGAGCCTGCCTTTGAAAGCTTACAGGAGGAACTGAAAAAATACCGCGTCCCCTCAAAAATAAAAAAGTCTAAAGGCAGAGCGATAACATTCCAGATCAATTTCCCGAATTCCCGGATCGAAAATTTTCTGTACAGCATCAGGTTTCCAAGGAATTCCATAGAGCTTATGCTCAAACTGAATATCAGAGGCAGGAGCAGTAAGAAAAGCACGTTAGAGGAAAGAGAGCATCCTTTTATGAAAGACATCGTACCTATGGAGGTCCTCAAAATAAAAATTGAGGACCTCATCCAGGATGTTATAGAGCACTACCGCAATTTTTGTTTCGAGTCCGCAACGAAGATAGAATAAAAAAGGAAAAATCAGTCCAATCGGGTGATGCCCGCTTCTTTGGCTATTTCCAGGGCTCGAATGTATTCTTTTTGAGTGATTCTCCTGGAAAGAGGAGACTCCGGGGGGATGTCGCCGCAGGGGTAATATTGAGCCATGATGTTGACATATGTGTTTTGAGAGATTTCTGAAGCCAGGAATTTCATGATGTCGCCCGTGCCCGCCAGACCCGATGGGAGAACCAAATGCCTTATGAGAAGACCTCTCAGGGCGATGCCCTCATCGTTCAGTATCAAATCGCCGACCTGTTTGTGCATAATCTTGACGGCGATCTTGACCTTATCCGGATAATCCGGCGCCTGAGAGTATTTCTCGGCCACCTCTTTCGTGCTGTATTTTATATCCGGCATAAAGATGTCGAAAATCCCGTCTAAAAGCTGGAGTGTTTCCTCAGCGTCGTATCCCCCGGTGTTGTAGACCAACGGTACGGAAAGACCGTTGTCAATAGCTTCAGGGAGGGCTCTGAGGATTTGGGGAACAAAATGGGTCGGGCTGACAAAATTGATGTTGTGGCAGCCCAGGGCTTGGAGGCCCGTCATGATCCGGCTTAAGCGGGCGAATGATATTTCTTCTCCTTCATCCAGATGACTGATGGCATAATTCTGACAGAACCTGCAGCCCAGGTTGCAGTGTGTCAGGAATATGGTCCCAGAGCCGTGAATCCCTACGAGAGGCTTTTCTTCTCCGAAGTGAGGCGAGAAGGATGCAATTTTCGGAAGAAAGCCCGCTCGACAAAATCCTTTCTCACCTTTCTTCCTGTCGGCTCTGCAATTTCTGGGACAGAGGGTGCAGTTGTCGAGCATCTCGACGGCCTGTTCAATCTTGTCCCGAAGTCTTCCTTTTTGAAGGGTTTGTATGTATGCGGGCTCAAAATGCTGGGGCGGCGGCATTGTATTGAAATTATACCATACAGCTAAATTCATTTCCTTGCGAACACCCGTGAATCTTAAGGAATGATTCCACTCAGTCCCAATTTTAAGGGCGCTCCGGTTCCGAAATGCCTTGAATTGGCATTGCACTTCCGTTATATAGGAAGAAAAATGTATTGTGCGTCCGGAGATTATTTGGTCATTCCTCAGCTGGAAAAAATCCCCTGGCTTGTCCACGGTTTCGGAACAAAGCTATGGAAAGAAAAAAAAATGGCCAGGACTTCGGAGTTGAGCCGGTTTCGATCCGTCCATCTCAAGCAGGTTCATTCTGATATCATCGTTCTCATAAAAACACGCCCGGCAAAAGTTTTGACCGGTGATGCCATGCTGACCGAAGCCTCGGGCATTCTGCTCACCATCAAAACAGCCGACTGTCTTCCTGTCATTCTTGCCGAGAGACAAGGAAAAGCGATTGCTGCCGTTCACTGCGGGTGGAAGGGCAGCCAAAAGCGGCTGGTCCAAAAAATAGTGAAAGCCATGCAGGGCTATTTCGCTTGTCGGCCACAGGACCTGCTGACGGGTCTGGGGCCTTGCATTTCCGGTGGCTGCTATGAAGTGGGGGAGGACGTCTATTCTGATTATAGGCGGGCGGGCTTGAATGCGGTAGGATTTCAGAGGCACCCGTCCCAGAAAGGCAAATATTTATTAGATCTAAAGGAGGTCAATCGCTTTCAGCTGATGGAACTGGGAGTCCTGGAAGAGCACATTTTTTCAATAGATCTCTGCACCCACTGTGAGGGGGACCTCTGGTCTTACCGCCGCGACCGGAGAACGGCCGGGAGGCTTGTCAATTTTGTGGGCATTGTGTCCCATGACGAGCCATGAGAAACGGAGAAAATAAAAGCTGCAAGGTTTGAGTCTCTGGGTGGTTGTGGGGTTTCGACGAACACAGAGAGTGACGAACTCTCACTCTTACCTTATGATTCGAAATCATTACGGGAAAGGAATGCAGCTGTAAGGCAGGAGAGTGTTGCTTTTTGACTTCTTTTTCTTTATTCTTAAGCTACTATGAAAAAAGCATATGCCGAAATCGCTCTTCCAGGTTTTCCTCTGTATAAAAGAGGAAAGGTCCGCGATGTTTACGAAGTCGAGGACGGACTCCTCATCGTTGCCTCGGATAGAATTTCCGCCTTTGATTACGTTCTGCCTTCACTCATTCCCGATAAGGGAAAAATTCTGACGCAGTTGTCCAAATTCTGGTTCGAGTTCACATCCCTCATATGCCCCAATCACATGATAAGCGCTGATTTTACAGATTTCCCTTTGGCGCTGAACACGCACAGGGATCTCCTTTTTAAAAGATCGATGTTGGTTAAAAAGACCAAGGTCCTCCCCATCGAGTGTATTGTCAGGGGTTATCTTGCGGGCTCGGGATGGAAAGATTACAAGGCCAGCGGCAAAACGAGCGGAGTGAAACTGCCTTCCGGTTTGAGAGAAGCCGACAGGCTGGATGATGTCATTTTTACTCCTGCGACAAAAGCGGAAGAAGGGCATGACATCAACATTTCCTTCAAAGAGATGCAGAGGATTGTCGGTGCAGATGCTGCGCAGCGCATAAGGAGAACCAGTATAGAGCTCTATCAAAAGGCCTCTCTCCATGCTTTATCCAAAGGAATCATCATTGCAGATACAAAATTCGAATTCGGGCTCCTTGATGGTGAGATTCTTCTCGTTGATGAGATTTTTACCCCCGACTCCTCTCGATTTTGGCCTGTTGCAAGCTATAAGCCGGGACAATCTCCGCCCAGCCTGGATAAGCAGTTTGTACGGGATTACCTTGAGAGCACATCCTGGGATAAGCAATCACCGCCACCGCCGTTGCCTCAGAATATCATAGAACAGACTTCCGAACGTTACATGGAGATCTTTCGTCTATTGACAGGAAAAGATGCATTGTGACACCGGTGCGATTGATTTGCACATCCATTCCGACAAAAGCAGCGACGGGGATTGTTCTCCCTTCCATCTGATATGCCTCGCTAGAGAGGAAGGGTTGAAAGCTATAGCCATCTCAGATCATGATACCGTAGCCGCCTATCCGGAAGCTCTGCGAATCGGCAAAGAAGAGGGCGTCGAAATCATTCCCAGTATCGAACTGACCACTCTCTTTGATGGGAGAGAATTCCACCTCTTGCTACCGTTTGTCGATTGGAAGAATACGGTGTTGAAAGGCCTCATAGATCAGGTGGCTGAAAGTCGATTCCTTGAGGCGCGGGAGCGCGTGGAGAAGCTTCGCGATCTGGGATTCGATATCACCTGGGAGGATGTGATGCGTGAGTCCGGTTCTCTACCACGCCTGGGAGTGACGATCGCGCAGGCGGTTTTGGAAAAACCGGGAAATAACGGAGATCCCAATCTGAAGGAATACTTAGAAGGCCGGAACAAGCTGTTTGCTCCTTACTTTTTTTACAGGGATTACTTTGCTGAGGGAAAACCCGCAGCTGTTCCCCGAAGGAATATCGCGCTTTTGGAAGTTTTGAAGGTAGCCCCGCAAACCGGAGGAGTTCCCGTTCTTGCCCACCCGGGTGCCCCGTTCCAGCGAGTCAACAAAGACGATTTAGCCGAATTGCGGAGCAAAGGTCTCGAGGGAATCGAAGTCTACACCTCCTACCATGATGCCCCGATGGCGGAATTATACCGGACATGGGCCGAAGAGTATGGCCTAGTACCGACGGCAGGATCGGATTTTCATGGTCGCATCAAGCCGCATGTCGCTTTTGGCTCGGTTAAAAAGGGGGGATACTGGATGGTTGAGGAACTTAAAAAGAGGAGGCCCTGAATGATATTCAACTGGCTGGATATCGTCCTTCTTATCATTATCGCTTTGACATTGATAATCGGTCTTATCAAAGGGCTTGTTAAGCAAGTCATCGGCATCCTGGCGGTCTTGGTCGGCTTGATTCTTGCCCTTATCTACTATCCTTATGCAGGCTATTTGTACGGGCGGATTATTTCGAGCTATGTGGTGTCCCATTTTTTAGGCTTCATCACAATCTTTTTTGCCGTTCTTTGCCTGGGCTGGCTGTTGTCATGGTTGTTGTCGAAGGTGATCAAAGGGCCTCTGAAATTCATGAATCACGTTTTAGGGGGAGGCTTGGGGCTCCTTAAGGGAATCCTTATCTGTGGTGTGATTGTTTTTGCGCTTTTGGTTTTTCCCGTCAATATCTCAGCATTAAAGAATTCCTTTCTGGCACCGTATTGCTTAAAGATGACAAAAGTCGTTGTCGAGATTATCCCACAGGAACTCAAGGACAGCTTCAAAGAGGCATATGACGATATCATGGAGAAGAGAGGGAAAAATGCAAAGAGAATATAAGGAGCTGACTCTCCGGCAAAAGATGGTTGCTCTCATCAACGAACTGGTGGAGAAGGAGCTGCCTCTGAAGGAAGCGATGGGAGAATTCGAGAAGATTTACATCGAGACTGCAGCGAAAAAGTACAAGGGAAACAAAACCCGTATCGCCAAGGCTTTGGGAGTTCATAGGAATACGCTGCATAATCTCTACAGGGCCCTCAACATCAAAAGCTAGATGATTCATAAAAACTGCTGACACTCAACTCCAAAGAGCTGTATTACCAATCGTCAGCGGTTTTTTCCCCTTCGGGCGAGCCGATATCACCGCATCTGCGTCGTTGCAGCCCAGTGGTGATGGGTGACTACCTATCCTATCCGGCCAATTGTGCTTCATAGCCCGGAACTCACCTCCGCAATGCTTTCTTGGCCGGCCTAGAATTAGCACTCGCGAGGCAAGAGTGCCATTTTTTTGAATTTTCTCTTGACAAACTCGAAAAAATCCGTATAATTAGCACTCTAATATAAAGACTGCTAATAATTCATAGGAGGTTTCAATGAAAGTCATTCCTTTACATGACAGAGTTCTATTAAAACGGTTGGAACAGAAAGAAACCGTTAAGGGAGGAATCATCATCCCTGATACGGCAAAAGAAAAACCTCAAGAGGCCGATATCATTGCCGTCGGCAAAGGCCGTGTGACTGAAGACGGAAAGGTCATCCCTCTTGAGGTCAAGAAGGGCGATAAAGTTCTCATCGGAAAATTCAGCGGAACAGAGATTACAATTGAGGATGTTGAGTATGTTATCGTTCGCGAAGAAGAAATTTTAGCTAAAATCACTTGAAAGAGTGAATAGGAGGAACAATGGCAAAACAAATAACACTCGGTGACGAAGCGAGACAAGCCCTGCTAAAGGGCGTGAATGCCCTGAGCAATGTGGTTAAGGAAACTTTGGGTCCCAGAGGGAAAAATATTGTGCTTGAGAAAAAATTCGGTTCTCCCACCAGCACCAAAGACGGTGTAACAGTGGCCAAGGAGATCGAGCTTAAAGATCCTATGGAGAACATGGGTGCCCAACTCGTCAAAGAAGTGGCTTCCAAGACATCGGATGTCGCCGGTGACGGGACAACAACAGCGACAATTCTGGCTCAGGCCATATACGGCGAAGGACTGAAGTATGTCACGGCTGGAGCCAATCCCAATCTTATCAAAAAGGGAATCGACAGAGGCGTTGCGGATGTTGTGGAGGAATTGAAGAAATTGAGCCGGGATGTCAGCGGCGAGATGATCGCTCAAGTAGGATCCATTTCAGCCAACAACGATGAATCCATCGGCCAGATCATTGCCGAAGCCATGGACAAGGTCGGGAAAGACGGCGTTATCACGGTGGAAGAAGCCAAAGGGCTTGAGACCACTATGGAGATCGTCGAAGGAATGCAGTTCGATCGTGGCTATCTTTCCCCCTACTTCATCACGGACCCTGATAGGATGGAGTGCGTGCTGGAAGCCCCTCTCGTTCTTCTGCATGAGAAAAAGATCAGCAACCTGAGAGAGTTTCTGCCTTTACTCGAGAATGTAGCCAAGATGGGAAAACCCTTACTGGTTATTGCCGAAGAAGTCGAGGGTGAAGCTCTGGCAACTCTGGTTGTCAACAAGCTTAAAGGGACCTTTTCCTGCTGCGCAGTCAAGGCTCCCGGGTTCGGTGACAGGCGCAAAGCCATGCTCGAGGACATCGCCACCCTTACGGGCGGAAAAGTCATCACTGAAGATATAGGTGTCAAACTCGAGAATGTGACCATCGATTGGTTGGGTGAGACGAATAAAGTTGTCATCGATAAAGACAACACCACGATCGTGGAGGGCAAAGGAAAAACAGAAGACGTTCAGGCACGGATCAAACAAATCCGAACGCAGATCGAAGATACCACTTCCGATTACGATCGTGAAAAACTTCAGGAACGTCTGGCTAAGATGGTCGGCGGCGTAGCCTTGATCAAGGTCGGAGCCGCGACGGAGACCGAGCTCAAAGAGAAAAAAGCCAGAGTCGAAGATGCCATGCACGCGACCAAGGCTGCCGTGGAAGAGGGCATTGTTCCCGGTGGCGGAGTGGCTCTCCTCAGGAGCAAGAAGGTTTTGGAAAAGCTCAAATTGGAAGGCGATTTGCAGATCGGGATCAACATCATTAAACGTGCTGTAGAAGAACCTTTGCGTCAAATCGCAAATAATGCCGGCCATGAAGGTTCGGTCATCGTCGAGAAAGTCAAAGAGTTAGAGGGAGACATGGGTTTCAACGCACTGACGGAAAAATACGAAAACCTGGTCAAAAGCGGCGTGCTCGATCCCACAAAAGTTGTCCGCTCGGCACTGCAAAATGCCGCAAGTATCGCAGGGCTGCTCTTGACTACTGAAGGAATGATATCCGACATACCCGAAGAAGATAAGCCGCGGATGCCTATGCCCCCCGGCGGCGATATGTACTAAAGTCTGAAGCAGAGTTCACAGAGGCCCCGGGCTGTGCCCGGGGCCTTTTTTTTTGAGGCGTTCCGGGCATGGCCTCCTTTTTATTGCAGGGCTAATGTGGTATAAAAAAGAGTGTGTTGAAGCTGTTTGACAGGTATGTCCTCAAGGAGACTCTTCCTCCGTTTTTGATTGGCCTTCTCGGCTATTCCTTTGTTCTCTTGATGAATCAGATCCTTCTGCTCTCCGAAGTCTTTATTACGAAAGG
>JAFGNQ010000470.1 GCA_016926925.1 Candidatus Aminicenantota bacterium | reverse complement strand
GCTCTTGACGATTCGTTCCTTCGACCATATCGAAGAATTTTTTAAACTTTGTTTTGTAAAATGAACCGAATTTCTCCTGAATCTGCGGTTTTAACTCCTTGAATATCTCTCTTTTATCCTTTGTCTTTTCCTTCAACCATACTTTTGCCATAAATACGTCCCGGAAGAATCTGACAAACAAGCCGAGCACATACTCCGGGCGGGTTCCTTCCCGAAAAAGATTATCCAAAACTCTAAAGCATTGGTCGCAATCGGCGCTTTCCAGATTGTCGGTCATTTCCCATTCGGCGAACGATTTGAACCACCCTGAGACCTCATTGACGTCATCCGCCTCAACGCGTTTCTTTTCATCAAGATATGTATCGATTTTTACGATCTCGCTGTGCAGCCGCGCAAGATCGGATCCGACGATTTCTACAAGACGTCTTTGGGCGTCCGGGGCAGCACTCTTTCCTCGGGCCTGAAATTGGCTCTCAATCCAAGAAAAAAGAATCCTCCCACGCAGAGGCTTTAGCTCCCTGACACAGACAATCGAAGAAGGGAATTCCATAAAAAATTTAACGATCGGGGTTCTCCGTGTTACCTTGCCTGAGAGCACGATGATCAGAACGGTTTGGGAGGCCGGTGACGACAGATAGCTCTTCAGCCCGGCCTTTTCTGAGGAATTCAGGTTTTCATCCTGCTTTCTGGAAAGCTCGACTAAAATGATTCTCTTCGTCGAGAACAGAAAAGGTACGGTTCGAGCAGAGTCGATGATGTGCGCCCATGTTTGATTCTCCCGACTCAATCTATCTATATGGGCCTTTTCGCTTTCGGGAGAGGTCATGGCTTCTTCCACATTTCTTATAAATTCCATCGCCAGAAATCTTTCCTCTCCGAAAAAAAAATAACAGGGGATAAGAGTCTCTTCTGAAACGACCATCTTCGGAAGGAAATCTCCCATGAACTTAAAATCCTTCCAAGATTATGCTTATGAGACTTCTTGCAAATTTCTCCGAGATCTCATCGATAGCAATGGACTCAACAGATTCAAAATCGGATCCTTCGGGCACTTCATAATCGGCTTGATAAACCCAGTTCGGATTGGAGTAAATCAATTTCTTGTTTGTATTGTCCCTCATCGTAATTTTTGCAACAATGACGATGTTGTAGCGATCGGCCGATGCCGATCCGGAAAAAGCGACAGGATTCACACGAAAGGTACGAATCTCGCCCATCAATACGGCATCAGCAGAATCTTGATCTCCCACAATCTCGACCTTCCCCCGGGCTACCAATTCATCAATCACTCTTTGCGTCAGCTTTCGGTCCAGCTCAAATCGAGTGGTCATGTTCTGAAACATCGGTACACTGATTGTTTTAATATGATCGGGAAGAGAACTCCCCGTACCGCTCAGATGGTACCCGCACTGGAGAAAACAAAGACATAAAGCCACTGAAAAGCATAGTTTTTTCATCCCATCAATCCTGATTTCAGACAACGATATTTATCAGTTTATCCTTGATGTAGACAATTTTTCTGACCTTTTTCTCTCCGACAAACAGTTTTATCCGGTCCAAACTCAAGGCTTCTTCTTTGATCAGGTCGTCGGAGATGTTTCTCTCGACGTCAAACTTATCCCTCAATTTTCCGTTTACCTGGACGACGATCGTTACCGTATCTTCCTGTGCCAGCTCAGGGTCGAATCGAGGCCAAGGGGCCCGGGCAAGGAGATTGGCATGACCCATCTTTTCCCAGAGCTCTTCACATATATGAGGAGCAAAAGGCCCGAGGAGAAGAACGAGATTCTCCACACACTCACTCAGCAATGCCCGCCCAGCGGGATTTCCTTTGAGGGATTCCGACTCCTTCCTGATCGAGTTAAAGAGCTCCATAATGGAGCTTATGGCCGTATTGAAATGATACCTCCTGCCGATGTCTTCCGTCACTTTCTTTATTGTCTGATGCATCTTTACCCGAAGGCTGTGCGGTCTATCATTCCCATTCTCAGGGATGACAGCAGGCGATTTTTCCGCAAAAAGATCTTGCATGTCATGGAAAAACATCCAGAACCTGTTCAAAAAACGCGAACACCCTTCGATTCCTTTCTCGCTCCAGTTGAACTCTTTTTCAGGAGGAGAGGCAAACAGGATAAAAAGACGCAAACTGTCTGCACCGTAATCGGCAATGATATCATCGGGATCGACGACATTGCCCTTGGACTTGGACATTTTGGCTCCGTCTTTGGTTACCATCCCTTGACTAAAATAGTGCGGAAACGGTTCGGATATCTCGGTCAATCCCAAATCACGCAGGACTTTACAGAAAAAACGCGCGTAAATAAGATGAAGGATGGCATGCTCGATACCGCCGATATAGATATCCACGGGAAGCCAATGTGTGGCAGGTTTGGCATCGAAGGGAAGACTCTTTTCTTCGGGTGAGCAGTAGCGGAAATAATACCAGGATGAGTCAAAAAAGGTGTCCATGGTGTCGGTTTCGCGGCGGCCTTCATTCCCACATTTCGGGCAAGTCGCTCTGAGAAAACTATCGACACTCTCTAACGGCGATCCTTCTTCCCCTTTAAACTGGACATCCGGGGGGAGTTCGACAGGAAGATCTTCGTAAGGAACGGCCACAATCCCGCAAGTCTTGCAGTAGATGATCGGGATCGGTGTTCCCCAGTAGCGCTGCCGGGAGATGCCCCAGTCCCGTATCTTATAGAGAGTCCGCTTCTGGCCGAACCCCCTCTCTTCGGCATATTGAGTCATTCTCTCCATGGCATCTTTGCTGGGCATTCCTGAGAATGCATCCGAGTTGATCACCATTCCATAACCTTCGAAAGCTTCTTCCAGCTCGCCTGCCGGCTCCTGTCCGAGAGGTACGATGACTTCTCGGATGGGTATGCTGTATTTTCGGGCGAACTCAAAGTCTCTCTGGTCATGGGCAGGAACGGCCATAATGGCGCCGGTGCCGTATTCCATCAGAACATAATTGGATATCCAGATAGGGATCTCCTCCCCGTTATAAGGATTTATGGCTTTCCTGCCTGTATCGATGCCTTCCTTTTCCAGTTCACCGGGATCTTCCTTAAGGCGCTGCTTCCGGACGGTGTCCCTTATCCACGCACGGAATTTGTGCTTTTGGGGCGAATCGTCGATCAACTCTTCAGACAGAGGATGCTCGGGGGAAAGCGCAATAAAAGTAGCACCGAAGATGGTATCGACCCTTGTGGTGAAGACGGCAATCGAGTCCCCGGTCCCCACGACAGGGAAAACGACATGCGCTCCCGTGCTTTTACCAATCCAGTTCTTCTGCATTGTCAACACATGTTCCGGCCATTTTTCCAGCAGGCCGTGATCGGAAAGGAGTTCCTCGGCATAGCCTGTAATACGGAGGAACCACTGTTCCATCTCTTTTTTTTCAACCTGTGTTTCGCACCGCCAACATTTTTCACTGATGACTTGTTCATTAGCTAAGACAGTCCGGCACTCCGGACAAAAATTGATCCAGCTCTTCTTGCGATAGGCCAAACCCCTCTCGAGCATTTTCAGAAATATCCATTGATTCCACTTGTAGTATTCGGGATAGCAAGTCGTCACTTCTCTGGACCAATCGTAACTGTATCCCATTCGTTTCAGCTGTCTTTTCATATGTGAGATGTTGTCCAAGGTCCACTTTCGAGGATGTACCCCTTCCTGAATAGCGGCGTTCTCCGCAGGCATTCCAAAAGCATCCCAGCCAATAGGATGAAGCACATTCAAACCCCTCATCAACTTGAACCGCGATATCACATCAACGATGGAAAAATTTCGGATATGGCCCATGTGGACACGCCCGGAGGGATAGGGATACATCTCCAGGCAATAGTACTTTGTTCTCTGAGAATCGTCACTGGCTTTGAACACGGAGAGTTCATCCCAGCTCGCTTGCCATTTGGCTTCAATTCGGGAAAAATCGTAATCTTCATTCATCACAAAACCATCTCACTTCACATGCAAATCATTGAGAAGACTATAGAGTTATCCCCTGGAATTGTCAAGCTGGAGGCCTGTTGCGGATACATCCCCAACACCTTTCCGGCAGCGGAAATGGATGTTCGGAAAAAATCCCTAGAGAGCAGTCAGGCGAGCTCTCAATCGCTCATGCTGTCCGAAGGGATTTCTTTCTAAAGCATGGATGAATGATACAATGAACATTTCTTCTTTTTTATCGTAATGATAAAATAGAAGGAATCATGCATTTTTTCTTTGTTCAAGATTATCGGAGAAAGTACAGATACATCTCCTCCGAACCTATTCATAACATCCAAGTCAAATTCACACGACTGGAGAAAATTTGGAACGAGGCACGGAGACGGCTCATGCTCTTGCCCAAGCGGATTCTCGCCCAGGAGCAGGCTTTCGAACGGGCTTCGAAGTCGGAAGGGGAAACGATCAGGATACTCCATTCGGGACGATTGGATGAGAAAAAAATCAAACGCAAGTTTTTCCTCTTCCTACAAAAGCAGAGATCCAAACACACCCTTTTGCTCGTAGGAGAGTGCATCCTTCTTCCTTTTAGCGGTCTGTTGGCTTTTCTTCCCGGACCGAATATTTTCTTCGGCATACTGGCGCTTGTTATGCTCACTCACTGGCAAGCACTGCGGGGAATAAACAAGCTTTCCCGAAAACATCATCAACTCATCCCCGACCAGGATCTCAGGGCTTGGGAAAACGCTATTGAAACCGGTCAGGGAAACAACTATCTCCCCATCCTCGAAAAAATCGAGAAGAAATTCGACTTCGAGAGTCTCCACAAAATTCTCTACAAATAGAAATCCTCGCATGCCCTTATCCATTTGACAAAGCCAGGCATTTATCTTATTTATTAAGTAGAATGTTTTTGACCTTAGAACAATTTTTGTTTCTAGTGATCACCATTGCCGTGGTGGTAGCCGTTACTTTTATCGTTTTGTTCCTCATCCAACTTCGCAAGACCGCAAAAGAGGGAGAAAAAACCCTTATCGAAATAACTTCGCTTGCCAAGAGTCTTCAGGAGACCAGCGACAAAGTGGGCACGCGTATCGAAGACCTTGACAGCGTTATGAAAACAGCAAAACAAGCGGCTATAGGCCTCGCCGAAATAACCTTATTGTTGACCGCAAGAAGTATCAGACCTACAGCTAAATACTGGCCTTTGCTCTTCCCTCTGTATCGAATCGGCAGGCAACTCTTGAAAAAACGAAAGGAGGATAAAAATGGCAAATAGGGATTCCAGCATCGTTGACATCACTATCTCTTTTCTGCTCGGGACTGCAACAGGATTTATTCTGGGCATACTTTTTGCACCGGCGAGTGGAGAAGAAACTCGAAAGAAAATCCAAGAAAGCGCAGCAAAAACAGGCGAGAAAGCCAAAGACAGCTATGATAAAATTGCAAAAGAAGCTGAAAAAGGGATAAAAGTTGTCAAAGAAAAAACTCATGAAGGAATCGACGCGATAAAAGACTTTGTAGAAAAGAAGAAGCAGGAAATCTCTAAAAAAGTGGAAGAGGTCCCGATCCCGGAGGAAGAAAAAAAGTAGGACGGATAATCCGGCGATTCTTATCCCCTCTATAATACTATCTGACACAAGCAACTGATTTTGGAGGATCATTCTAATGGAAAAGACTGCAATAACAGCAATAAAAGCCCGGGAGATACTTGATTCAAGAGGCAACCCGACCATAAGCACACGTGTCGTCCTTGAATCAGGCACGGAAGGCACGGCAGCCGTTCCTTCCGGCGCATCCACGGGCACACACGAAGCTCTCGAACTGCGAGACGGGGATGCTTCCCGGTATTTGGGAAGAGGCGTCCTGAAAGCCGTGGCTAATGTCGAGAACATCATTGCGCCCGAGTTGGTGGGACTCGATGCCCGGCAGCAGGAAGACATAGACAAACGACTTATCAGGATGGACGGCACCCCGACCAAATCCAACCTCGGCGCCAACGCCATCCTCTCGGTATCCCTGGCCGTGGCCGTGGCCACAGCTCAGGCTACGAAGACACCGCTCTATGAATACCTTTCCCCGAGAGACAGCTATCTTCTTCCCACTCCAATGGTCAATATTCTCAACGGAGGGAGTCACGCCGACAACAATATGGATATCCAGGAATTTATGATCGTTCCTGCAGGAATATCCAACCTCTCGGATGCCATCAGAGCAGCCGCCGAAGTCTTCCATCATCTCAAGAAAAATCTCAAAACGCGAGGACTCAACACAGCCGTGGGAGACGAAGGGGGATTCGCACCCAATCTAAAGTCCAACGAAGAAGCACTCGAGCTCATCATGGAAAGCATCCAGAATGCCGGATACACACCGGGAAAAGAGGTCTTTCTTGCGCTGGATGTAGCTGCTTCCGAATTTTATTCCGACAAGAAATACACCTTCAAAAAATCCGACGGCTCCCAAAAAGGCACACAGGAAATGATCACATTTTATCAGGGGCTGATTGAAAAATACCCTATTGTGTCCATCGAAGATGGTTTTGCCGAGGACGACTGGGAGAGCTGGAAAGCCATGACCGTAAGCTTCGGGCGCAGAATTCAACTGGTTGGGGATGATCTGTTCGTCACCAATCAAAACAGACTCCGGAAAGGAATTGAAGAGGGGATAGGAAACTCCATTCTCATCAAGCTCAATCAAATCGGCACCCTGACCGAGACAATCCAGACTGTCAAGTACGCCCAGGACAATGGATACACAACTGTCATATCCCACCGATCAGGGGAAACGGAAGACAGTTTCATCGCCGATTTGAGCGTTGCCCTGAATGCGGGGCAGATAAAGACCGGATCGATGAGCCGGAGTGAACGCATCGCCAAGTACAACAGGCTGCTTGCCATCGAGAGCCAACTGGGGAACAAAGGCGAATACACCGGGAAGCGGGTCTACGAGTCCTTTTCCTTCTAGTATGAGAAACGGATTCCGAACTCCGAGGCCTGCATGATCTAGGGAAACAACATGACAAAGGAAAGAAAAACCGAATTTCAAACCCATTCTAATATTGCGCTCAAAAGTGTTTATACGGAAAAGGAACTGACGGATTTCAAGCCGGAGACAGACCTCGGTCTTCCGGGGGAGTTTCCCTTCATTCGCGGTATTTATCCTTCGATGTACAGGAGCAGATTCTGGACTATGCGCCAGTATGCCGGCTTCGGTACTGCCGAAGAATCCAACAAGAGATATCGTTTCCTGCTGTTGCAAGGACAGACCGGGTTGAGCGTCGCTTTCGACCTCCCTACGCAATTGGGCATGGATTCGGATCATCCCCAATCACAAGGAGAAGTGGGGAAAGTGGGAGTGGCCATCGATTCCCTTCGGGATATGGAAATCCTTTTTGACGAAATCCCGCTGGACCAGGTTTCTGTTTCCATGACCATCAATGCAACCGCAGCCATCCTTTTAGGAATGTATCTCGCGCTGGCGGAACAGAGAGGGATCGGATGGGACAGATTGGCCGGCACCATTCAAAACGACCTGCTCAAAGAATACGTAGCGCGCGGGACATATATCTTTCCTCCCAGACCGTCTATGAAAATCACGACCGATATCCTGGCTTTTTGCCATGAAAACATCCCGCTTTGGAACACTATCAGCATCAGCGGTTACCACATCAGGGAAGCAGGAGCCACAGCTGTTCAGGAGCTGGCATTCACCCTGGCCAATGCCATCACATATACCAGGGAAGCCATGGCCATCGGGCTTGACGTTGATGCTTTTGCCCCCCGGCTCTCCTTTTTCTTTGCCGCTCACAACAATTTCTTTGAAGAAATCGCAAAATTTCGCGCCGCCAGGCGGCTTTGGGCTCGAATCATGAAGGATAAATTCCGGGCAAAAAATCCCCTTTCCTGGAAACTTAGGTTTCATACGCAGACGAGCGGAGCCACCCTCACGGCCCAGGAGCCCGAAAACAACGTGATACGGGTCGCTCTCCAGGCGTTGGGTGCGGTATTGGGGGGCACTCAATCCCTCCATACGAATTCCCGAGATGAAGCCCTGGCTTTGCCCAGCAAGGAATCCGCTCAGATAGCCTTGCGAACGCAGCAGATCATCGCTCATGAAAGCGGTGTTGCGGATACCGTTGATCCTCTGGGAGGATCCTATTTTTTAGAGAGCTTGACGAATTCAATGGAGGGGAACGCCAAGGATTATATTGACAAAATCGAGGCGATGGGAGGAATGCTCAACGCCATAGAAAATGGATATATCCAGAAAGAAATCCAGGAAAGCGCCTTCGCTTATCAGAGAATGATCGAGAAGAAGGAGCAGACAATCGTCGGCCTCAATGCTTTTGCAAAAGATAAAAAGAAAATCGAATTCGACCTCTATTATCCCCCTGCGGAAATTGAGTCCAGACAAAAGGAAAAGCTGGAAGAGCTCAAATCCGAGAGGGACAACACAAGGGTTGAAGAAAGCCTTCTTGCCGTCAAAAAGGCTCTCTCTGCCGAACAGAATCTGCTTTTCCCAATAATAAATGCGGTCAAATCACTGGCGACACTGGGAGAAATCACCTCGGTTCTCAAGGAACACTACGGAGTCTACACTGAGAACATAACCTTCTGAAGTGCGTCGTCTCTAAAGGCCCTTTGCGGAAGAGGGCTTCGGGATGCAGTTCCGCTTCCGTGATTATCTCAAAGCATAGGGCGAGAGAAGGATCTCGTCACAATTCGTATTCGTCGAAGAGCTCTCCACCTTCCCCATGCGCCTCACTCAAACTGTGACTCGCACTCGCTTTCCGTTTGCCATTCCGCAACTCATATGGACGATGACGCATTCTTCTTCGTTAGCTTAAAGCTCTTTCAAAAGAATGGATATTCAGACAAAGCTTTGTTGACTTTGGAAGAATGCGATTCTAAGATAACCCTATGAACAGAATTCGGATTTATACAGTTTCCTTCATTCTTTCCCTCGTCATGTCGCTGGGGCTTACCGGCTACCCGGGAGATACGGAGACGGCCCGACTCATCGACAGTGAAATCGCCAAACTGAAGGATGATTTTATCAAAATCAGACGTATCATCCATATGAATCCCGAGTTAGGGAATCGGGAATACGAAACGGGCAAGCTCGTAGCTTCAAAGCTGATGGCTCTGGGATTAGAGGTTCAGACAGGAATTGCCCATACGGGTGTCGTCGCTCTGCTTCGCGGTGGGAACCCGGGGATCACCGTCGGCTGCCGGGCCGACATGGACGCGCTTCCCATTCAAGAAGCGACCAACCTGCCGTACCAATCTCTGAATCCGGGAGTCATGCACGCCTGCGGTCACGATATCCACACAACCATAGTACTGGGTACGGCCATGGTCCTGAATTCTATGAAGAACAGGCTTAAAGGAAATATCAAATTCATTTTTCAGCCCGCAGAAGAAGGCCCTCCCCCAGGAGAAGAAGGGGGAGCGGAGCTGATGATCAAGCAAGGAGTCCTCGACAACCCTCCTCTGCGCGCCATCTTCGGATTGCACGTGATGCCGATAGAACTGGGGCACGTTCAGTACGCACCGGGAGCCATAATGGCAAGTCCCACCTGGTTCGAGATCGTAATAAAAGGACAAAGTGCACATGGGGCGCGCCCGCATGAAGGAAAAGATGCCATCACACTGGCTGCCCAGGTTGTACTCAGCATCCAGACCATCGTAAGCCGGAATATCGAGGCAACGGATCCCGCCGTCATCTCAATAGGAAAGATAGAGGGAGGGAACCGCTCAAATATCATTGCCGCACAGGTCCGCCTCGAGGGCACGATCAGAACTCTCAGCGACGCCAACCGAAAGACCATCCTCGGCTTGATGGAGGAAGTCGTGAAGGGGACAACCCATGCTTTCGGTGCCGACTACAGTTTTCACTACAGCATAGGCCCTCCTCCAGTCTACAATCACCCGGACCTGGCCAAAATAATGCTGCCGACTCTCTACCAAGTTGCAGGAGAGGCTTTCGTGGAACCGACTCTTCCTTTGATGGTTTCCGAAGACTTTGCCTACTATTGCCAGAGGATCCCGGGCTTTTTCTTTTTTCTGGGTGTCAAATCTCCCTCGTCGGAAAGCATGGCTCCCCTGCACAGCCCGTCCTTCAATCCCGACGAGAGAAGCATCCCTCAGGGCATCAAGGTCATGTCTCACCTTCTCATCAATTCACTCGAACACCAGAGTCAGAAGGAAGACACGACCTGATCATCGAGTCTATGACTTATCCGTTTGTTTATCTCGCCCTCGCATTGGCATCGGGAATCACTCTTTCAGCTCAAACTTCCTTCGGGATACCCGTCGCGCTGGCACTGCTGTGCACCCAACTCGCTATCAGCTGGCTGCTCTTCCTATTGGGGAAGACCAAGGCGGCGTTCTTCACGACACTCCTCACGGTCTTCTTTCTCGGATACGCCTTCCACAGCCACAACGACGGGGCATACGCCGCGAATGGACTGCGACGACTCAGAAATGATGCTTATATCGATTTTATAGGCACGGTGTACCGATCCCCAGGCCGGGGGCTTGATAAAGACTATCTGTTCCTGAAAGTCAGGGAAGTGCATATCCACAAAGAAATGAGAAAAATCCGTGGACGCCTTCGGATTTCAATCCCGCACTCGAAACAGTTTCCAAGATCTCCCGCGTGGAGTGTTGGCGACAGGATCAAGGTCTCAGCTAAATTAAATCCATCCCACGGATTTCACAATTTTTATCCCTCTACGATTGAGACATACTACCAGAGTCAAGGCATTCACAACCTCGCCTCCACGAAGAGTCCCCTTCTCGTGGAGCATCTAAAAGCTGCCAACCCTCTATCACCACTACATATTATATCTCTCATACGGCAGGCACTCCAAAATAAAATCGAGGCTTATTTTACAGCAACTGAGGGTCAGCTTTCTTCTCAGGGAGCTATCCTGGAAGCTCTCATGCTGGGAGAACGCGGCCGCATCCCGGCTTCGGTTACTCTGTCACTGCAGAAAGCGGGTATTTATCATCTCTTTGCCATATCAGGAGCCCACATCGCGATTATCTCTTTTCTCTTTTTCTCGGTCTTTCGTCTTTTGGGAATCTCCCAGCGGAGGTCGTTTTATCTCCTTATAGCATTTCTCCTCTTTTATGCCCTCCTCGTGGAAGGGAGGCCATCCGTCCTCAGGGCAACCATAATGGCCATATTCTTTCTGGTCGGAAAACTCCTATGGAAAGATGTCAACCTCCTCAACACGCTCTCCTTCAGCGCCTTCTTCCTTCTCATCATCAACCCCTTTCATTTATTTGCACCCGGATTTCAACTCACCTTTGCTGCCACTCTGGCCATCATTCTTTTCTATCCCAGGATAATCACGAGAGTGCCTCGACTTCCTTTTAAAATCAGTGAGATTTTCACCCTTTCCCTAGCGGCACAGATCGGTGTGCTCCCCATCGTCATTTCCGCCTTCAACAGAGTCACATTCTCAGCATTCCTGCTCAACTATGCCGCTATTCCTCTTGTCGCCTTAATCATGGCTCTCGGTTTAATCTTTTTACCTCTTTCCTTTCTATCAGGATTTTTAGCTGCGCCGATAGCTTCTCTGCTCGGCTCGCTCGTCGACCTGCTTTGCATCACATCCGGCATCCTCGATCCGGTCTCCTTTCTTTCCTACAGAATTCCGACTCCCTCATCTGTGGTTCTGGTGGGATATTTTTTCTTTCTCGTTTTCTTTCTCGTTCCTCTGCGGAGAAAAGGCCCCAAGATTGCGGTTTTCTTCGGCTTTCTGGTTTTTTTCTTTCTTCTGATCACCTACCCTTTTCCTGCGCATTCGAAAAACCTCAAGATCACCTTTATCGACGTTGGACAGGGAGATTCCATCCTTATTGAATTTCCCGGCAGGAAAAAGATGTTGATAGACGGGGGCGGCACACGGGAAGGCACTTTTGATATCGGAGAGAATGTTGTCTGCCCTTTTCTCTGGAAGAAAGGGATCAAAAAAATCGACTACATGGTTCTCTCCCATGCCCATCCTGATCACATGAACGGACTCAAAGCTGTGGCTCGAAACTTCCGTGTCACAAATTTCTGGGAATGCTTTTCTCCCCTAAACAACGAATCCTACAATCGGTTTTTGGAATCCTTCTCACCTCGAGTAGTCAAACGTAGGATGTTCCGGGGTGAAGACGTCTCCGAAGGATCGGTTCAAATCCATGTTGTCCACCCGCCCAAAGCACACCCCGTGACCGCCAGTGTCCATAACAACCAGTCCATGGTTTTACGCATCACATACGGCCGCCAAACCCTTCTGCTCACCGGAGATATCGAAAAAGAGATAGAAAGGAAAATTCTCGAGAGTTCACTGAATATCGCGAGCACGGTCCTGAAGTCTCCCCATCACGGAAGTCAATCCTCGAGCTCCATAGAATTTCTGGAAAAGATCGCTCCCGAAATCGTTGTTATCTCCGCAGGAAAAGGAAATAGGTATGGCCTCCCTCATCCGGATGTTCTCACAAGGTACGAACGCATCGGGGCCAAAGTCTACCGGACCGAAATCCACGGAGCCATTGAAATAGTATCGAACGGCCTCGGGATCGCGGTCCGGACGGCATTGACACCCCACCCGGAATCGTGCGACTCAAACGGACTGTGATCAGCGGCATTCCCGCAATCAGCACTCTTTTCCTCGGAAATACGGATGGATGTTTACAAATTACGGAAATTGACTTGTGATACAGGAATCCGATATGATAATAACAATGGGTAAAAAAGGTCTCGCTCTTTCTATCATCGTCTTCTTCATAACTCTTTCCGTTCTTCCCGCTCAGAGCCTGGTTGAAGCGGCAAAAAAAGAGAGAGAAAGAAGGGCCAAGCTCAATAAAAAAGCCGAAAAAGTCATCACCAATGAAGACCTCAAAAAGATGAAGAGGATGCCTGGGGTGAGCACGACGGCCGATCAAGAGAAGGATGGAGAAGAGACAAGGACAGACCCGGTACTAGCCTCCCCCCGGAATAGGGACAGAGTTCGGCCCAAACAGGTTGACGATAGAAAAGATTCTACAGCCGGCAAAGCCCTTGAACAGAAATACGAAAAAGCGAAAGAATACGCCGAACTCTTGACGATCAAATTGAACGGCCTCTGGCAAAAATACCATAACCTGGATGATGCGACACCCAAAGAACGCGTCCAAAGTGAGATCAGCCAGACATACCTGCTGCTCCAAAAAGCACAGCTCGACGCCGAAAAAGCAAAAGACGATTGGGATGCATTCCAGAAAAAAAGCAGCGAATAGAGCCTATTCGCTGGCAGCCCCCTTCCGCTAAGACGGGAAGTGAACCTCACAAAGCTGAATCGAATTTAAAAGAATAGGGCAGGAAGTTTAAAGGCTCAGCGGAAGTAAATGAAAGAAACCTGAAAGCCGAGTTCTCGTTTGTCGGTCGAATTGGGTATAGCGTCGGCAGGAACAAAGACCTTGTTCGTAGCAAATGTCAAATAAAACTCCTCTCCTTCGCCAAGCATCTCTTTTTTGATGTTGTAGGTTTTTTCAAAATAGCTCTCTTCGGGTGCGAATTCATCCAGAATGAGATCGTTGATCTTGAAAATGATTGTCTGGTCTTCCAAAACTTGGAGGTTGACTCCTCCTTTTATGACCAGCAGCGCATCCCGGTGAGGGTTATCGATAATGCACCGGGCTTCTTTCGCTGTCCACCGCCACTGTTTGAGATAGGCCTCGGGGTCGATCTCCAGATTGAACCACCCTTCTTCGTAGATGATTTCAGGTGTATCCAAGGGTGGGGGGACCACTCTCAATTTTTCCCTCAGAATTTCTTGCTTCGACTTTCCGCTTCTGTCGTATGGAGAATCGAAGCCCACGGCTAATTCCAATGAATCCTCACCTTTAAAATCAGGATCGAATTCATCGATGAATTGAGGGATGTAGATCCTCTGTGTATGGACGTATTCTTGGCTGGGCTCCCACTGGGAAGTCGCAGGTTCAGGAATATAATCGTGTTGGAACAAAAGGTTTTTCTTATGCCAGAATTGCATGTATATCTGGAGGTCTTGGCCCATTTTCACAAAATCCTCGCTTGTCTTCCAGGCAAGGGTTACGTCTGATATCAAATTGTCCGAAAGTTCCTCTTCCGCAAATGAGACATCCAGGTCAATACCCTTTGCTTGAGTTCTCTTCTTGCAGCCATAGGCAAAAGTCAGAAGGATGAGTGCCGTGAGAATGACCGATACTTTTTTCCACATCTTCTGCCTCCTTATTCAACGAATTGTTTTGTATTATAAAGAAATGCCGTCCATAAGTAAAGAACGCTCATGAGACTGTAAGGAGGTTGAAAGAGCTGGGGGAATGATGTATAGTCCCAATGGATGAAAGGCCTTTTCACTTCCCTTTCCCTCCTCTACCAAGGGGGGTGCAAAATAAAAAACGCCTTCTTTGACCTGCAGATACTCAAAGCCAAAAGAGCTCCGTTTCCTGTAATCAGTATCGGAAATCTCGTCTTCGGCGGCTCTGAAAAAACGCCCTTGGCCATGGCCCTCATCGGAGAGCTGCTCGAACAGAATCATAAACCCGCACTGATAACCCGTGGATATAGGGGAAGATGGGAGAGAAAAGGCGGAGTGCTCTCAGCAGGTAAAGGAGTTCTCGGCACCTGGGAGGATGCCGGTGATGAGGCGTTCATGGTGGCTCTGAATTTTCCGAAAGCCGGGGTGTTTATTGGCAAAGAGCGACTCACCTCCTGCAGGAGTGCCTATCTTCACGGTTTTGAACTGGCCGTCTGCGACGACGCATTCCAGCATAGAAAACTCTACAGGGACATCGATATCGTACTCTACAATCCGTCCGAGAAAAACCCTCTCAGAGAACCCGTCACATCTTTGAAACGCGCTCACATCCTGCTGATGAAGCAGAATATTGATGCAAAGATAAGGAACGCAACCGCAACACGTTTCCCGCACCTGGAGGCTTTTACCTATTCGGTTTCAACCGAGGGATTTTTCTGTATGGACGGGATGACCCGGGAGGATGTGGATTCTCTGCGCCGGAAAAAACTTCTCGCCTTCTGCGGCATTGCCCGTCCTCAGAGGTTCATGGCCCAGCTCGCTTCAGAGGATATCCATCCCTGCTGCTTTCTTCAATTCCCCGACCACCATGCCTATCCGCCCGCCACAAGAAACAAGATTCTGGCTGCACTTCAAAGAGAGAGGGCCGAAGTGATGATCACAACCGAGAAGGATTCCGTTAAAATAAGGGACTTCGCAATATTTCAAGAGATCCCGACCTTTTATCTCAAGATCGGCATCCGGACCGAACAGGCGTTCTCTGAACGAATAAAGAAGCTGCTCAAAGAAAAAGACGGCCCCTTAAAAAAAAGGACGATAAAATCTGATGCCTCCTCATCGTGATAAGACAGTCACAGGGCTCTTTCGCATCGTGAAATTCAAGGCTACCCTATTACCCAGAAAACCGTGGCTTTTTATGGGCCGCACACTGGGATTTTTTACCTATCTGTTAAGTAAAAGACACCG
>JAFGNQ010000082.1 GCA_016926925.1 Candidatus Aminicenantota bacterium | reverse complement strand
CGCCTCTTCGCCTTGGCATACCATTGAGCAAAGCTCAATCTCACACTTTTTATCCCCTTTTGTTCGAGCACTGGCGCCAATTCACTAAAGAAGCAAAGGTTACTTCTGTCTTTTCCTCTTTCTTTCCAGTAGAGAACCGGATCAAAGCGCACGGATATCCTATCGGCCCGACCGGTAATCTTTATCAAAGCATCCAACTGCGCTATCGCTTCGGCTGGAAACGGGACACCTTTTTCGACAGGAGTTCCCCCTAAGCCGGTGATCGTGAAGTGTATGTAAAGCTGGTCGTACTTCTCTAGAGCACGCCTCAATTCGAAGCGGTCGTTTATGAGATTGTCATAATTTTTTGACCACAGCACAAATGTATGTATAGAGGCGGGCTTCAAATCAACTCGATACGTATGTCCTGAGGGACCGTATACATGGGCCAGTTCCTTTTTAACAACCGTGGCAAGCCAGTCGGGGAAAGAGGCAACCAAATCCGATCGCCGGGATGCACTGACTATTTTTTTCATTCTCCAGCACCACCAAACACAGTTATTTTAATCCTTGTGACGACAAATAAACAATCCATTGAATAGAGCATCGGCAGTTTTTATGAATTATTCAGGCCCCTGGATTATTCACGAGTCGAGGTTACTGCAAAGGCAAGGCCGTAACCCGCGAAGCTGTAGTAAACTACCGCAAGTGGGTTACAACGAAGGTTTTGAAGTAAGATCGGCTCGCCTGGAAGGTAAAAACTGCCGATATTTTTAATTTAGGTCTTTAAAATGAAGCATCGGCAGTTTTTATGAATAATTCAGGTAAAGGGCTGTACGTTGAAGCCGGCATAAAATATACTATAGTATTATCAAAGATGAGTATATTTCCGATGGAAACGGATAATCAAGGACAACTCTACCCCCCCGAGATCTGGGTCATCGGCGGCGGCAAAGGAGGGACAGGAAAGACATTCGTAGCCAGCAGTTTGGGAATTTGTTTGGCAAGGAATAACAATAAGGTGATTTTGATCGACAATGATATTGGCGGAGCCAACCTTCATTCCATGTTAGGGATCAGAAACCCGGAGAAATCATTGACCCATTTTTTCGAGAAGAAAATGCCGTTGGAAGATATCGTCCTAGATACCGGAATGGCCAATCTATCCTTGATCTCAGGAGACATCCATTCCCTCGATCCGAACAGTATCAAACACGCCCAAAAAATGAAACTACTCAGGCACATTGCCAAATTGCAGGCTCAATATGCCATTATAGACGTCGGAGCCGGCAGCCATCATTACATTCTCGACACCTTTCTTTTTGCGGATAAAATGATTGTCATAGTAGTTCCTGAAATCATAGCCGTTGAAAATGCATACCAATTCATAAAAAATGCCCAGTTCAGAAAACTGCGGATGCTCTTCAGAACAAAAGATACCCGAGAAATCGTTCTCGAAGCCTGGTCTAATAGAGGAAAATACGAAATAAAAAATCTCAAAGATCTTATCGAATATCTAAAAAGAATTCCTGATCTGCAAACAGTCATCGAGAAAGAAATGTCCCGATTCAAAGTCCATATAATCTTGAACAAGGCGAGAAACAGCCAGGATGCCTACATGGGGTTTTCTCTTAAGAGCACCTTGATGAAATATCTAGGCATAAAATCCGTATATGCCGGGTTCATCGAATACGGCCAGGAAATCGAGAATTCGGTCCGGAAAAGGGAGCCGCTCATGCGTTCGGAATCGACATCTTCGTATATTAAAGAGGTCGAAGTGATAACGGATAACCTGGTCAAGGGCAAAGAAGCCGGTTTTTTCTAAATAGAGACATGACAAAAGAAGAGTATAGAAAATATATTGAAATCCTTGAGCTAAAGCCCTCTGCCTCGCTCATTGAGATCGAAAAGCAGTACCGCTACCTTCGAAAGTTGTATTCATCCAGCGACTCGACAATTCTATCCCCTATTTCCGGTGAATTCACGGAAGAAGACAGGAAGAAAATCCTCATAGATATCGAGGAAGCCTACAGAAAATTGGTGGAGTTCTTTAAAGCAAAAGACCAATACCAACAACGAGTCGAAAAACATCCTCCCAAGAATTCCGGATCCGAGGAGGGGGATGTTCAAAACCTCCCATTCCACGAACTGGTTCAGAAGCAAATCGGCAGTATCTTAAAGGCAAAGAATTTGATGCGGAGCTTCAACAGACGGCCGGTGGTCAAAGGAGTCGACATCGAGATCCGATCCGGTGAGATTATTGCACTTCTCGGCCGCAACGGAGCCGGAAAAACAACAACATTCCAGATGATGGTAGGACTGGTAAAGCCGGACAGTGGATCCATCTATTTGGACGAACAGGATATATCCCGTTACTCAACCAACCAAAGAGCGGATGAAGGGATTACTTACTTGCCTCAGGAAAGCTCGGTTTTTCTTAAAACAACAGTCGAAAAAAACATCAAAATGATACTTCAAATTCAGAAACACACAAGATCCGAACGGCGAGAAATTACAGCCCGGCTCCTTGAAGAGCTGGGCCTTACATCTCTGAGAAGGCAATCGGCCCACAGCCTTTCCGGAGGAGAAAGGCGTCGGCTTGAAATTTGCCGGGCACTCGTTCTCAAGCCGAAATTTCTGCTTCTTGACGAACCGTTCACAGGAATCGATCCCTTGACTATCATCGAGCTGCAAAAAATTCTCTTGAGTCTGAAAAGGAAAGGCATCGGCATCATCCTTTCGGATCACAATGTCAGGGATACCTTGAAAATCGCAGATACAGCCTACATCATCGACGAAGGCACAATCCTCGCCAAAGGAACTCCCAGAAAAATCGCAGTAGATGAAAGCGCAAAGCAAAGATTTTTGGGAAAGACTTTCAAGTTGGGAGATGAGATCGAAAGCTACTCTTCCTGAGAGAAGAGATGGTCCCCCAGTGTTTCCCCGAGAAAGAAAAAGAACAGGAAGAAGTAGATGAACATGAGGATTGCCAGAAATAGCAAGATAGGGAGCGTGGACACGGATATCAACTGAATGAACGAAACGCCTGCCACCAAAGATGCCAACCAAATAGTAATGATCCAAAGGCCGGCGAGCATCAAGACATCAAATATTCGGGATTTTATCCAGGGTGATAATTTCATTGCAGCTTTCCTGATATGGAATACAGACTCCTCTCCAAATTCTTCTTTCTGATCACTTTGTCTGAAGGGTAGGGCCTTTTGGTCGATAGCTTCAGGCAGACCCATTCCCGTATCCGCAGGAGCCGTTGATTCTCTGACGGCGGGAGCTTCTTCTTCATCGGGCTTCGGCATCTGCGAGGGATGCTCTTCGGTACTCAACGGGGCATGAGACGACAGAGGATCTTCTATCTCGAATGGCTCTTCGATTTGCTCTCCCCTCTCCTCGTTGGGAATATCCGGAGAGGTCCCTTCTTTTATGTTTTCCGCCCATGGGGGCAGCTCTCCCGTCTCTTCATAGATCTTTTTGGCCTTTTCCCTTTCTTCTTTCAAGGAGTCGAGAAATTTTTCTATCTCTTCCTTTTCCTTCTCGGCCGGATCGACAATATTTTCCAGGTCTTCTGTTTTGAAATCTATCTGTTCGTTCTGGGAAGAAACTTCCTCCTCACCCACTTCTTCGTCGAATAGGGCTTCATCGTCCTCATCAGCCGGCTCTTCTTCTTGCGACTCATCCATGTCGGATTCCTCGAAATAATCAGAAAATTGTTTGCCAGTTGACTTCTTTTTCAGCTCAGAATCCTCCTCCATCTCCAAATCATCTTCTTCCTCTAATCCTGAATCTTCTTCCATATCCAGTTCCTCTTCCTGTGCGATATCCTCTTTTTTTGGTACCATTTCGGCTTCCCCATTTTCCAAGTCAACAGGAGTGTCTTCCTTTACGGCATGCACATCGTCAGAATCTTCTTTCTCTTCTGAGGCTGAAACGGCTGTTCTCTCTTCCGAAATGTCGGTATCATTGGGAATATCCTCAGGTTTCTCCTCTTTTTCAGGCTCATTTTCCTCTTCGGAGACATCGACGATCTTTTCGCCGGGGATCTCTTCTTCAACAAATTCGTCTTCGGGAAAAATGAGCTGAGTCCCGCAATTGGAACAGTACTCCAACCCCTCGTCGATGATCGCTTTACAGTATGGACAGCGTCGGATGGCCATCACCCTATTTATATAAGCAAATCACCCTGTTGTCAATCCAACTTCTCATAAAAAGAGGACGGGCAAACGACCGGATCACTGGGCTCTAATGTGAAGCCTTCAATTCCGGCCGAAAAACCAGCCATACCAACAAGCTTGCCGGCCAATTCAATAAGAAAACCATGATGACAACAAGCCATCCTGATTTCCCGCGTTTTTCCGCATCGCCGTAGACCCAAATAAGGCTCCATACGAGAACTCCGAGCATGAGTAAAACGAAGGGGATGGCGATTAAGACTAAAATCACGTTTTCCATCTTTCGCCTCCATTAAAAACCAACATAAGTTGTGTTTATCCACGAAAAACTCTTATTTTAAACTCTATAAATATTACTTTTTTGCTGCTGTGTTTTATTCAAGGTTGAATCCATACTTTTGAAGAGTGTTGTTGAATGTGCCGCCGTATTTTATGAATGATTCAGATAATTGACATTTTGGGAGAAATGGACTAAAAATACCTTACTCGAGTGGGCGATTAACTCAGCGGCCAGAGTGCTACCTTCACACGGTAGAAGTCGGAGGTTCGAATCCTCTATCGCCCACGCCATCTCATTTAATATCAACAAGATAGAAATCAGCATTCTCTTTTATATTTCTTGATTTCGGTAAAAAATGGGGTAATTTTGGTCACAATCCTAGCCACAGCGCAAACTCAGATGACTTTTATTCTCTTTGCTATCAAACGGTCAGATGAGTAATATAATTAAAATGCTACCCACTGCAGGTAGGTAGCACAGTATCCTATTTAATCCAATTGTTCAGATTGACGACCGAGGGGCGGACTCGAACCGGCATGTAGGATAACCTATGAGAGATTTTAAGTTCCCAAGTTTAACGGCGGAAACAATAAAAAGAAATAAGATGTCATACGCACGCTTCCTAATCTCGCTTACTATGAATTCTGGAACGAGGTGTGCATAACAGAAGGTAAAGTTTGTTGTCAAATGTCCGAGAATCTTATGGAGCGACTGGCGGTTTTCTCCCTTAATCACGCAGTTAGAAGCAAAGATGTGGCGAAGGTCGTGAAATCTGATCTTCGAGGATTTGCTGGAGTTTTGAGTTTATCTCGGTCGAGTACCATCTCACTTCCTTGACAATTATATCATCAAAGAGGTTTACACAATGCTTCATTCCCTATGTTAGCTATAAACTTCCTCTCATTGGATTTTTCAACAATACTGTTCTGTTACACGATAGCGCAACAAGCAACCAACGCCCCCGAATTCCATTAAAACTTCGCTGTATTCCACGATTTCTACCTGGCCTCTGTACTGTTCTGCCATTCTCACCATTTCTTCTTTTACATTGAGTTCTTGCACTTCTTTTTTCTCGCATATGGGACAAGTTTTGGGTTGGCTGTCATTGCCCCCTATTGCCCCGCAGGCAGCGCACTTCCAGCCTGGATCAGGGTTGTACGACTCGGCCAACACAAGCACATCCACTTGTCCCCTCTGTAGCGCCTTAAGACAGGCGTCCGTCCCTACTTCTGCAAGGCCATCAGTGTTTACCTCCTGTTCTAATCTATCGGCCATAGCTTGTGATTCGAATTCTTCCTGCTCCACAAAAGAGGAAAGAGTCGCTGCCACAACATCCGAGATTCGATCTTTCGCTGAGGTGACAACTGTGTCTATTATTTTGGCACGAATATGCTTTGGAATGGCGTTCCGTATTCTAGAGTTCATCCTCTGATCTCCGGCAAGAATCAAATGACTGTACCCACCTGCTGAGAGGAGTTTATCCAGGATTTTGATCTTTTCCTTTATAAACTGGTCGATTCGTCCCTTTTTGTGACTCTGGTAGTGTTCTTTGGTCCATTCGCGACCGACGCGCTTACGCAATTCCGGGCGCTCTATCCAAACCTTTTCTGTTATGGACCCCAGATTAACTTCAAGTATGTGTGCCCCCTCCTGAGTAGATATCATAACAACAAATCGGTGATAGGTATCTTTAAGTTCGATCAAATGGTAAATATTAGGCACGGTATCCATCAGAAACCAATTAGGTAGCGGCACCCGAAATTGCAGTGGTAAGAAAAAAGGCTGACTCCCACCTCGTGAAAAAATTACTGCTCCTTTCGCATCTGCGACTAGCTCTGTCGCGATGAAATCTTCTATGCGCTTTAGAGCCTCCTCAAAGTGAATACTTTTATCTCCCTTAAGGCTTTTTCGCAGCAAATCTACTCGTTTATCAAGAATATTACGATAACCTGAAGCTCCTTTTTCCAAATTAAGGTAGCAACTGATAACCGGGGCATTTGTTTCCTCAAGGATTGCCAGAGTGCGCACGTGTTTTTGCAATTTTTTAAGTTCCATAAGATTAATCTCCTGATTTTACGTTAGCAAACGCTTAACATTTAAGCTTAATTTTGATTTGATGGTCTCAGAAAGAAGTCAAAACATACCATTATAGGAATTCCTTTTGGGAAAAATATTTTATGACAACCTTGGTTCCATCTTTTAGCGTTTCGATATTTCTCATGAAATATTTCCTCCATCATGCAATTTTTTGTGCTGTCTGATTTCGATCCGTATTTGTGCAATGAATCTTTCCAACATCTCGGCGACTACAAACTTGTGACCTTTATAATTTAAAATGTCTCCTTTTTGAGGAATTTTCCTGAATTCATTCAGGAAAAAACCAGCTATGGTCGTGTAATTTCCATTTGAGGGTAGATCCAATGAAAGTTCCCGGTTTATCTCCTTTATAGAGGTCTGTCCTTTTACCAAATACGTGTTTTCCTCCAACTGTAAAATCAATTCTTCGTCCTCAGAATCATATTCATCCTGGATTTTGCCGACAATTTCCTCAAGGATATCTTCCATTGTCACTATGCCCTTCATGCTTCCATACTCATCCACTACGAAAACAAAATGATTATTTGTTCTTTGCATTAAGCGAAGGACTTTCTCTTGTGACGTTGCTTCAGGGACGAAAAGGGGTGGTCTGAGAAACTCTGTTATATTGAAATCCTTACTTTCGACAAGGGATGGAATAATATCTTTCACATGAATAACGCCGAGGATATTATCTAACTCCCCCCCATAGACAGGCAACCGTGAATGGCCTTCTGACTGGAATAATCTCAGCATTTTCATCAGAGAGATGTTGATCTCTAGGGCTTTTACCTGAGACCTTGGAATCATAATGTCCCTAATTGGATGCAATCCGATGTCCAGAATCCCAGATATCATTTTTTTCCGGAGAGAAGACATTCCCTTTGTCCCCATGGACAACATGATTCTTATTTCTTCCTCATTCAGTGTACGAATCATGCTGTAATCTTTTTTCTCTGTGAAGGGAGAAACTAAACGAAAGAAAAATGTGAAAACTTTAACCAGAGGGAAGAAAATAAGCATAAAAAAGCGTAAAGGTTGAACAAACAGCAGAGAAAGCTTTATGGGATTATAAGCGGCATAGGTTTTAGGACTAATTTCGGAAAAGAAAAGAATCAATAAGGTTGTCACAACTGTGGCACTTAGAACCGCTTGATTTTTGTCCGGAAAAAGGGAAATAAGAACAGAGGTGGCAATAGAAGCGGCCGCCGCATTCACCAAAGTGTTTCCAATTAGAATAGTAGCAAGGAGATTATCGACTTTGGACGTTAACTTTCGTACGTGCTTCGCCTTTTTGTTTCCCTTTTTTTCAAGGTAACTGATTTTGTATGGATTTGACGCAATTAGAGCCGTCTCTGATGATGAGAAAAATGCACTGAGAAGGAGAAAAAAGAAGAAGAGAATCAGGGTCGGTAATAACATCTCAGGAATCACTAGAAGGATGCACACCCCTGTAGCAAATGAGGGGTAATTCCATTTTTATAGCCTGTTCTATAATTTTTCTTAGAATTATTCTCCCGCTTCACAATCTCTATGGAATTTCTTCCTGTCCTTCAAAATACGTTTTTCATGACTACCGAATGCGATCCAACATTTATCACAATATTCAGTATGGGCATCGAAATTCTCAATTATTTTCCTCTCTGTTGCTGCTCTTGGATATGTGTCTTTGTCTGACTTTTTCATCTCTTACTCCTTCAAATGTTATTTACTGCCATGAATTTTGGGTAAACTCGACCCTCATGATTGATTCATGGATTTTTATTCAATCGCACCATAAGGTTCATGGTGCGTGGTTATACAACTTAAATAATTTCTTGATGCATGCTTGTATCATCCCCATTGAACAGCAATGATAAAATACTTTTTTTGGAACGGGCCTTTAATATTTCATCCATAAATGTGGGAAGTTGAAACTTTTGGGCAAAATATGCCAGGAGATAAAGGTGGGATTGGTAAGACTCTGGATTGCTAAGAATCATGCAGACAAGGTGAACAGGTTTATTATCTATAGCACTGAAATCGATACCATCTGGGATTCTGGCTATTGAAATAATGGTTTGGTCAAGTTCATCCACAAATAAATGAGGAATCGCGATTCCATTCCCCAATCCAGAAGAGTTTTCAGATTCGCTAGCCATTAATTTTTTATGTGTTTTTTCTAAATCAAATGAATTATAAATCATGCCAGTCTTTTCTATCATGCATCGTAAAAGGTCACTCTTTTCAGTAAATTCGAGTCTCTTGAAAACAAGTCGTGGATTCACCATTTTTGAGATAAACATATGATTAATAGGAGATGGTTGAACTTCTGAGGTTAATTTGCTTCTTCCAACTTTAATAAAATCCGCTGAATGTTCTTCACCATAGTGGATGAGATTACGAAATCCACGCCCGCCCAACTTTCGCATGAGGGAGGTAATTTCGATTATATCTTTGTCTTCCAATCCGATCTCAAATGCTGTTTTAATAAGCTCATCTAATCCATGATGTCCCCGTAGCAGCATAATTGTATCAGGGTTTGGACGATGGCTCATTTCAATCAACAAAGATACAGGGATGCCGATTGATTCAGCAATTTTTGTGATGCGATTATGAGTAGGGGGCGGCAGTTTCCCCAGTTCAATTTGGGAAAGGTATCCAGGTGACACATCTATATTTTTTGCCAAAGTCCGAAGACTAATGCCAGCTGTAGTCCGCAGCATTCTTAAAGTATGTCCGAACATCAATTCATTCATATTATCGATCCAATAGTGTCAAGCGTTTACTAAACATTATACATTTATAAGTTTGATTGTCAAGATGAAAATGAAATTATTTTGACAATCAACAATAGATATTAGCCCTCGTAAGAAAATTGAAATCGCAAGGCTTGATATCCTGCGGGTTCCAGACCTGGGGACAAAGATTCAATCAGGATTGATTTCGCATCATACGTAATCTTAATCAAGTTATCACGGGAAGATTCCTCTTTCTTAGTAAATCTTCTCCAGCCGATACATGGCCACTATCTGAGCGGCTGTGCACAAATCAATTTTGTATATCTCGGCTATATGTTGACCTCGCTCGTAGGCACTGAGGAAGATCCGCAAGGTCTACGAAGCGGATCCGCTTTGTTGTCCTTCATGTGGTGGACAGATGAGAATCATCTCTTTTATAGAAGATCCGAAGATCATCGACAGAATCATCGCCCACCTCGGGCTCACCTTTGACGCTGAACGGCCACCTCCAGCCCAAGTTGTCCAACAGGTTCTTCTGATGGCAGCTGAGGAACATGAGGAATATTTTTCAAGGCTCCTTGGCTGTTATTGAAGTATTTCTATAAATTGCCAATCGTCAATGTAAAAAAGGTTGAAGAGGCAACCGGCCTTTCTCGAGAAACTACAAATCGATTGGTAAAACGATTTTGGAAGGATTGCATTTTAGAGCAAAAAGATCAAAATATTAAAAATGGTCGACTATTTGTTTACAAAGACAACATTTCTCTTTTTGATTAGACCGCCCAAATAAAGAAAATATGAAAATTGTGTACTGGGCGTTGACATATATAAAATTCTTTTCAGATACCTTGTACATCAAACTCTAAAATTTATAACTGTGACCAAACTGTGGCCAAAATTTGTCAAGAATCTAGAAAAATCTATAAAAATATCGAAAAGCTTTTAGATTCCAAAGGTCAAATTCACGAAAGCCTACTGGGGAAATCCCTTATTTTTCCCGCATTTTCTTCTTTTTGTGCCTTTTACACACGGTAGAAGTCGGAGGTTCGAATCTTCTATCGCTCACCACTTTCTTTTCAAATCCACAACACTATTCCTTATCCTATGATCCTTCCCCCCCAAAGATCTTCGAGGAATTTTTCCCAAGGAAGAATCTTAATTTGTCCATGCAAACGTTCCTCCCTTTCGTTACAGACAACAAAAGCTTTCTGTGGAATATATTCATCTATGAATGCAGCAAGTGCCCGCATTTCTCTATTTTCGACATTGTTTGTTCCTTTTACTTCGACAGCGACCGTTCCATCACCTAAAATGAAATCGACTTCATAGCCTGACTTTGTCCTCCAAAAGTTTATTTTGTAATCCAATTCACTGTATGAAGAATGAGCCGCTATCTCTGTAAAAATAAAATGCTCGAAAGCCTTACCGAATAATTCACCTCTTTCTTCCGGTATATTCCGCTTCACCATGCTACCAGCGACACCAACATCAAACAGATAGAATTTTGGTGCCTTGGTTATGACTTGGCGGGATTGTCTCTTTTTATAAGGTTCCACCATCCGTCCCAGCAAAGTGTCAATAAGTATCTGGTAATATTCTTTTACTGTTTTGGCATCAACTCCGCAGTCCCGGGCAATATTCGAAAAATTCGTTAATTCCCCATGTGAATATCCCACAGCATCAAAAAACCTTGCAAAAGCCGGAATGTTGCGTGTAAGTCCCTCATCAAAAACCTCTTCCTTTAAGTAGTCACGAACATAACCATGCAATGATTTTTTATAGCTATTCTTTAAATAATGGTCAGGAATCATGCCCTGATTTAAGGCTCTCAGCAGATCCATATCTCCTAATTCACTCGACACCAATGGGAACATCTCGTATCTCCAAGCTCGGCCTCCCAGGAGATTCGCCTTTCCTCTTTTCAGCTTCCTTGCACTTGATCCACAAAGTATAAAACTCAGCCCTTTATTTTCAATCAACCAATGCACCTCATCCAATATCTGAGGGACCTTTTGGACTTCATCTAAGATGATGGGAAGCTTGAGAATTCCCTCATCCTTAGCCAGGATTTGCTCTCTTAATAATGAAGGCCTCTTGGTTAATTCCAGAGCCAGATCAGTTTTTAAAAAATCGTACATTAAGCTGTTTGGAAAAGTGTTTTTAAGATAAGATGATTTCCCAATTTTTCTCGGTCCCCAGAGAAATGCTGATTTTCCTTGAGGAATATCTATATTTAGTATTCGCTTAACTTTTTTCATATCAAGATATTTCTCCATAATAGTATAACTATTTAGGAATATATTCCATAATAGTACGGATGTCAAGTTGATATGGGGCTAAACATAATTTGCTGCCCTTCCTTCGCTTTCCGTAATAAGAAAATAAGAAATTCCTTTTCTGCTGCGGTAGCCGGGAGCGCATCATAATTGCCATTTACCCTTTCAACCATCGCTATGAAATATAAATCACGACAAAATAGAGGTCAATGACAATCGGAAGCCGCTCCCGGTGGGCGAAAACGCCTCATAAGCTGCAGAGACAATAAAAAACGCCGAAAATCATCCGGACTTCTCCCTCTGGTCAAAGGAAAGATCATGAAAAATAATCTGCAAAACCTTGCGGATTATCTCTGCCCATCCGCGGCGCGGGACTCGCGGGCTTTCCTCCTCGACGATGATGAAGGGATGCTTGTCCATCTGTGGCTTGCGCACCTTCCCCCTGTGAGCGTTCCCGTAGAGGCCGTAATATCTTACTCCTTCCCATCATCCTCTCAGGCCAGAATAACCTGCTCGATAAACTCATGTACCATACCTCCCGCCCCATCGCTTCCCGGGTGGTGGCCAGAAGTCATCTGGAAGGTCTCGAGCATACCGAGATGACAAGCTATCTCAAACACCATCTGGAGATCGCCGGTATCAAAAACCAGCTCTTTGCCGATGAGGCCATACTGGCCATCCATCAAGGCTCGGGAGGACTGCTCCGCCGCGCTAATAACCTTGCCAGAGGTGCTCTCATCGCTGCGGCAAAGGAACAAGGCAAGATCGTCTCCGCAGAACATGTCAGAATCGCTTCCACAGAGATCATCTGATTCTGTTATGTGAATGTGAGAAGTCAGATATTTTAATGTGAGAAGTAACATCATGCTCCAGGTTTAGGGAAGAAGAACCGCTAACAAAGAACTCCAGCGGACAGTTGATAGCGCTCGTGATTTCGGTCGTTAGATTTCGAAAACGGCACTTGACAAACATGCTTCTTTTGTATACATTGAAATACAACAATGACAGGAGGTGCTCTATGAGTACTGCAATTTCTGTGAGGCTTCCCAAAGAACTTGCCGAACAACTCGACAGTATAGCAAATGAAACAGAGAGACCGCGCTCTTTCATCATACAGAAAGCATTAGAATTCTACATCGAAGATTTCGCGGATCTTCAGGTGGCACTAGACCGTCTTCACGATAAAAGTGATGCTATCATTTCTGGTAAAGAGTTGAGGAAATCTCTTGGCCTATAATATTGTCTACAAGAAATCCGTGCATCGCGATCTCAAAAAGGTGCCGAAATCAGAGGCTAATCGTATTCTCGGGCAAATAGAACAAGAACTTTCAAAGAAACCTGAATCTAATCCGGCGCTCAAAGGTCAATTTGCTGGGCTTCGCAAATTTCGAGTTGGGGAATATAGGGTTATTTACGCAATATTAAGTCCGGATGTTCTTATCCTGAGAATTGGGCATCGAAAGAATGTTTATAAAAGCAAAATCTAACAAGGACACAGCGTTTTCTTCTTTTCGCATGCTATCGGAGGACATGCCGTTTCCCGTCCATTTTCTAAGTTAGTTTAAAACAGACATCATCCGTGGAAAAAGAACCCTTAGCGGAATCCGCCTAAAACACCAGAGAACAAGCTTTTTCAGTTCTCGGCTCTTTCCCGTCAAGATGAACCCTATGGACCCTGAGCCATATGACTCAACTGCCAGAAAAGCAGTTTCCCAGCCTCTGGATGTGTCCTGTCAAGTCATTTAAGAATCTAACCATGGTCAAGAGCAATAAGCTCACTCCAGGATGTCAGTGAGTGGAAAATGGGGAAAATGGTGAGAGATTTGCCGCAAGCACAAAAAGGAAATCCCTATCTTGCCCTGGCAGAGGAACTTGGCCCACTCATTGCTCAGCATCACAGGATTTCTCCCATCCAATCCTTATAGAAGAAAACCTTTGCCTTATGATTTATCGGGTCTCTATTCTTCCCGCATCTCTGATTATTGAATTGTTTACCGCATTTTTTATGAATATATCATGGCCAGGGACTCCCCAAACTAAGAAAATGAAGTTTTTTCTAAGTAATAATTCAGGCTGGATAAAAAAAGGGGATGGCCTAATCAGGGCCATCCCCTTAAATCTGCGCTTTTGCAGCCTTATTTCTTGCCTTCGTTTTTGGGAAGGAAGTTTTCCATTACCCACACTTCCGGCAACTCCTTATTTGCACCTCTGGAATGGAAGACAACCTGCCGTCCATCAAGATGGACACTGAAGTGGCGGAACTCTGACATCTTCAACCCAAGTTCCTGAAGCTGGCCACCCTCTGCAGGGATCCGCACCAGCTCCTTTGATTCCTCTTCAATGGAATCATTTGCATACCGATGAAAAAGAACATACTTCCCCCCAGCAATCCAAGCCGGAGAAATAACAGCATTCGTCATGTCCTCAAAGGAATAAAGAACCCGGGGCTCTCCAACTGAGGTGTTGATGGTTCTCAGCACCCTTTTTGCAGTTCGATTCAAAAAGACAATCCACTGCCCATCCGGAGAGATGTCGATGTCTTTGGCATCCGAAGGAGATCCCGGAAGGACTTCTTCCTTGCCGCTTGAGATGTCATGGACATATATATATATATATGAGCTTCTTGAATATGCAGGGCCTTTCTCATCCGGATCGCTCCGCGTATAGAAAATGGATTTTCCATCTTTCGACCATCGGTGCGAGTAGATCACCACTCCAGAGTCGTCTTGAACGATGGGATCGACAGCCCCTGTTTGGACATCGATCCTGTAAAGTCCTCCTTTGCCTGCTTTGTCTTTTCCATTTTATAATCTGTGGGGATGCCAAATTCGTCTTTCAATCTTTTACGAACATAGGGAATTTGTGTCGGGTAGAAGGCACAGGTTCAAATCCTGTATCGCCCACCACTTCTTTAATAAGACACAACAATTTCCTCCCTCTTTTTTTAGGTTAAAAGAGTCAAGATGGCTTCGCGAGAAAAAGTTATTAGGTCATCCTCAGCCTCTAAAAAGGGTAATACATCTTCCTCAACGTTGAGCCAATTCAAAGATTCAATCTTGCTTCGGACAACATAAAGCCAATTATCTTCTTCGAGCTGCTCTAATCCTGATCTTTGCTGCCTCAAGGTATTATTCAAAAGAACTAGGTTCGGTTTCAAATTAATCCACCGAGATTTAAACCAGAAAAGGTCAAAAATATCCCTTCCTTTTGTATAGGGTCTTAACAAAATGGCAGCCAGCTTTCCGGCAAAGGCAGAGGGCAGATCGTAGTGTCGGATTAATACAGGAAGATGGATGTTAACAACTGTTCTTTCTTCCTTCCAACCCAAAGGAGGATTCAAGTCGACTTTTAAGTGAATAGAAATATTCTCATTTTTCCGCCCGGACAATCCTAGCTCATACAACAATCCAGCGAATCGGACCATCATACGTTGCACCGGCTTATCATCTTTTAAGCTTATGGTCATATCATAGCCAGCCCGTTCAAGCTCACGATCGATTTTATCCGTGAAGAGCTTCAAGCTGGAACTCATCCATTCCTTCCCTGCTGTAAAATCAAGGTCCTCTGAGTACCGGCGGATCCTGTAAAGGAAGCGGAGAGCTGTCCCCCCTACGAAAAACAGGAATTCATTCATTTTCGTCTTCTGCATCAAAAAAAGAAGGTAATTCTGGAGGTATTCTCGGAGGACATGTCTCTGCGCTCCTTTAGATTCTCTTGCAATCTGCAATGCGATGTCTCTCAACGGCGGATCTCCTGAATATAATCAACCACTAGTAATGATGCTCGGTGAAGAGAGGCTAAAGGAGTCATCATCGTGTACTCCTTCCATTGGGAAAGATCGAATTCCTCAAGATTTTGCAGCCGGAGTTCTTCCAACCATCGGATGGAAAAGCTGCAGCCGCGGAGATATAGATAAAGCTTATCCCATAGAGCTTTTTCCGGCAAAGCGATCAAGATTTCATGGTCATCGTATTTCATTCTGGAATATCCCTTAAAATAACTGGGCTTGATATGGCGGTAAATAAAAAGACGTCCAGCAGCCTGGAAATCTTCAGCACGAGCTGTAGTTACAGATGTGGGATTAGGAGTCTCCTCCGGGATGATTCCATAGAAGGAAAGAGCCCATTCCAACGAGAGGTAGGATGGAGCCACTACTCTATTGGCGATTACTGAGGGAGGAATTGCACGGGAACGGTAAGGTTCAGCAATCAGATACCATCCTCGCCGGATCTGCATAAGTTTTTTTG